>CALCCV010000051.1 GCA_937900305.1 uncultured Pseudobdellovibrionaceae bacterium
CTCGCCCGTAGCTTGATGAAGTGCCAATACTCTCAAGGTCGGCGAGGCAGGTATTTTGCTTGAAAAGTGATGTTTTGGTAGCCGTAAAAGCACGAAAGCAACGCTATCTATTCGCCATGACCGGCATCGTGAATTGGCGATCACCTACTCGAAGCAATCTTAAAATTTGTATTTTAAAAGGACCTTTGAATATTCGGATAACCATAGTTGAATGGGATTGTCCGAAATTTTTGAAATTCCCAAATGTCTTGATAACCGATTAAAATCGTTTACAGATTTTCCATTCAACGTTTTTTGGTTTAGCATGAGCATTGCCAATGACACTTCGATCTTGATGGTGAAGTCAGCGGGAACGCGCTAATTTCAAAGGAACTCAAACAAAATTTAAACTGCTTTAGATTGCGCTGTCTTACCGTGTGGCTGGTCTAAAACAACCCCTTCTGGACCCCGCTGAAAAATGAGATTTGACTTATGAAAGCACTGCCATTTTTCGCGCTGAGCGACAAGCCGGGCGACAAATGATGGCTAGCCGCCTTTCTAAGATTGCTTTTGTATACGTATTTTGGCGAATAGAAAACGAAATGTTTAAGCGGCAGCTTTGTAATATCGTTGCCATCCTTGCCTTATCATTACAATTTGACCCCGGTCCGAAGCGATATTCAACAAACGCGATACAGAGGGCCGCGATATTTTCAAAAGGGTCGCGGCCTGTTCCGCTGTAAAACATTGTCCGTTTGCATTTTCCAGCAACTTTTTGATTCTTAGGTCATAAGTGTCGCGTGACACGGCAGCGTCGGGCAATAGCCGTATTGGTAGATCGTGAGAACTAGCTTGCAGCCGAAATCCATTGGAGACCGCCATTACAGAAAGTGGGACGTGATTTGTGAGCAATTGCTTTCTCAATCGATGGATCAGCTCAGCAACACGTTGTGTGGAGCTTGCCGGATTGAAGTATTCCCCAGGATATATCTGCGAAAACAGAGTTTCCAGTTTTGGGGGGCAAAAAAGATCCCTGACCAGTTCAACCAATAAGGAGTGGATTTTCGATCCAGGGTTAAATAAGACCAGGTCTTTTACTCTTCCTGCCTCGACGTCAATGTAGGGACCGGTCCACTCACTAGAACCCTCATCAGGAGGGTGAAAGAAAAAGGCACTTCCTAGATCCTCTGAGGTTAGTTCCATTTCCGATAGAATCTTTTGTTTGTAGGCATGAAATGGGGTCCCGAAATAGACTTTTTTAAATCTGTCGAGGTCTTTTTCAAACATTGATCGGTAAAATTCACAATCTCTTACTACTTCCCAATGAGAAGCTTCTTTGGCCCGATGCTGAACTTTGACTAATTCACCAATTAAAGATCTGTCGCCCCTTTGATGGAGCAAATTGATGAGATTCCATTTTTCTATAATTAAGTGATATGATGATTGGCTCTTGGGAATGAACAACTGGGCTGCTTTTAAAACAGAGGTCGCGGCTTCGAATTCTTTTTTTTCGATTCGGCATTGAGCCAAAATCAGCAGTGCAGTTGAATGCATTAAGTTGAAATCATTGTCCTTAGTCACCGCCAGAGTCTCTTCGATAAGAAGAGAGGCTTCATCAATTCGGTTACTGGCAGAGAGAGCTACCGCGAGATTCACTTTACCGACGACCTGAGAATAAGGGTCATCACCTGAGAGGCTAATATATTTTTCCAAATATTCGATCGATTTCTGATATTCCCATTGCTTAAAGAGAATAAGAGCTCGGTGTAAAAACTGTGACTTCGGGCCCTGGACCCTGAGGCCGTCTAACAAATCTAATGCCTCTTTCCCGGCTCCAACCTGAGCCAGGCATGCCGCATATTCCACAACCTCATCTGGAGTGCTACGAACACTATCTTTTTCTGCTCGAACTATCGGCCTTAAAAGCAAAATGGCCTTTTTATTCAAGCCGAGTCTTCGACAAAGATTTGCAAGGCGACTTCGCTGAATCGAATTAAACCCTTTTCCAGAAACAGTTAAAATTTTATCACGTGCTGATTTCAGATTTCCTTTTTTAAGGCTCTCTTCGACTTCCTTAAATGGGTCTGAATCATAATGAGTCAATTTATTATTCAATTCCCATCTCCCCTGTTATAGAGTTCGGAACTATCCCTAGATTAGTTAAATTTGATCTTTCGTCGCTTCAAAAAAACGTTGAGCCAAAATGAGATTTTCAAGTTAGGTATAGATTGCTTCTTTTATTTAAAATAGAATGGACCCAGGTTGGGGTTATGAAACTAGGGAATGAAAATATCCGCACAAGAAGCTTATTCACTTTCATTTTGATATCAATATTCACAGTTTTGGCATTTCAAAACTGTATCAATAATTCTGGTAGCAATTCGACCGATGCCTTGAAAGCAGGAGCAAAGCTTGACCAGTTGGAACTCTCTCAGAGTCTTGCAACAAGTCCCGGAGACGGAACCGGATTTGAAGGTAAGTTACATTTTTACTCCTTGGATATTGAAAGATGCAAAAAGCTAGGGAATACCAACCGGGTGATATCTTCTGAACTCATTGATCTGGGCGATCACTATCAACTCGTTTCGAAAGACTGTCACGATATTAGCCCGATACAGATTCCAAAATCGGAAATGGCTTTAGTCAGTCTCAATCAAAAAATTCTGAGCTATGGAGGCGTAATATTTGAGTTTAGAAATGCAGTCCCCACAATTCAGACCTTACCAGAGGATCAGGTCGTTGTGTTTTGTAAAGGCACCTGGAATCAGCAAGGACTCTTTGGCATTGCAGACGGCCTTTTAAGACAACGGAGAACCTCGGAAGCGAATCAAAAAGGCGGCTTGGTCATAGAATCTTTTGTCTATGGACCAAGACCTGTCCAGGAACCCTTTGAGAGTAAGTTTATTCACCACTACAAAGTCGCAGCTAGGCCCGTGCTTAAATCTGGTGCGCAATGGGCCTTGCGTTGGGCGCAAGTGCCTGGTGGAAGCTTCAAGGAAGAGGGTATAGAAGAAACAGCATATCAGTCCCTTTCAATCTTGAAGCCAGAGTTTTATGAGAGATCAGATCAAGGACAAATTTTAAATGGCTTTTTTTGGATCCCAGCGCCTGCCACATTTAGACCCTATTTCCCCCTCTATTCAACCTGCGTGCAGACTCAGTAGTCGTTCGTGTCTCAAAAATAGATTTCATTAATCTACATCGAATAAAGATCCCCCCTTACGTAGACTTAGTTGCAAAGGGGATAAAATGAATTTGTCAAAAATATTTCTTTCAGTTTCTATAGTGGCATTGAGCCTTTCGGGCACATTGGGTTGCGGACAGCTCAATAGTTCAGGGGGAACTCCGGAGCTCCCACTTGACGAGGCATCAACAACAGCGACAGCACCTCCTGGTGATCCGCCCCAAGAATTGGGCCCGCCCGCTGAAATTATCCCTCCCGCAGAGCCCGCCCTCCATGTCTCTAAATCGGTTTGCCTTAATAGGAGTCCAGAAAAAATAAAGATTCCTGAGGTTCACTCCGGGGTCGGGGCAATGCTTGATTTGGGTGTTGGTGAATCTTTCGATTTCCGGGGGATTTCTTTAGTGGCTAACGATCCTGTTTATCCATTGGTGATAAGAAGTGCTGCCACCGAAGCTTGCGTGACGGGCTTAAAAGTGACAGGCAAGCAACCCACTTCAGTCACCTGGGTAAATATGAAGCATCACTATGATGGCGATGGAATCTTATTCAAGGTAGCAGTGGGTAGCTCATTTATTCTTGAAAACTCCTTTTTTGAAAACACGATGGATTCTTTTTCGCCCCGAGCTAACTCCAATTCAAGCCAGTGGACAGTTCGAAGAATTTATTCCAGAGGAAACAGAGACGACTTTGTTGAAAATGATCAGTGCCTTCCCGGCATCATCGATGACGTTTTCGTCGACGGAACTTATATGTTTTTAAGTCAACGTCCAGGGGCGGGAGCAAATGGCACTTGCGCAGCTACAAATACAACAATCATTAAAAATGCGCTCGTGAGGCTTGAGTGTCAATCGTATGGAGATATGGATAGCGGGCAACCCACAAAGTCCTGCGGCCCAGGTACTGGAGTCGGTCAGCTTTTTAAATGGGGACGTAAGGCCGGACCGGTCCAAGTCAGCGATTCGATTTTTTTGGTGCCATCAATGAGTGTCAACGGGGCTCGAAGCATGGGCTTCCCTCCAGGCACCTATTCTAATGTAACATTGATATGGCTAGGTAATGGCCCTTATCCAGCTCCCTTGCCAAATGGAGTAAAGCTAAGGACCGATTACTCTATTTTTGAAAATGCAAAGGCTGCATGGCTGAAACTTCACGGGTGTTCAGACAGTGGCGATTCATGCTCATTTACTGAAAACTGAAAACTCCGCAAGCCATCCAAAGCCCTTCGACGCCGCTCAGGAGCTAAGCTATTTTGGGCTGGGCTCCTTAGTTTCCAAAAATTTATTTGGCCGCAAATTCGCTACTTCGCGCTTAAGTGAATAAACCCCACCTTTGTAAAGCGGGCCGAATTCTGAGAGCTGTCTCCATTAGCAAATGGGCCGATTCGGCCAAATTCTAGGCCAAATCAATTGTGGCGTCGCCGCAAGCCACAGATATTTCTTTAGTGGACAACTCGGTAAGCGGATTCAATAATTAACAGCATGAAGCAAAGAATCAGGTCTATCGAAAAGAAAGACGAGAGCCGCTGGAGAGAGCTGTGGCTTGGCTATTGCGATTTCTATAAGATGAATTTATTTCAAGAAAATATCTTACATTTATGGAATCGTATAAATGATAGGAACTCTCCTGTCTTTGGAATTCTAGCTGTAGATGACGAAGACAAAATAATGGGATTCGCGCACTACGTACTTCATGAAAGCACTTCACAATTGAGCCCTATCTGCTGCTTGCAGGACCTATTCGTAGATCAGGCGAGAAGAAAAGAAGGCGTTGGACACGGGCTGATCGAATGGTTGATAAAAGAAATGGAAGTGCGAGGATGGGGCCGAGTCTATTGGCACACACGAGAAAATAATTATAAGGCGCGTGCGTTGTATGACAAGTTTACTTCTCAAAATGATTTTTTGAGGTATGTAGTCGAAAATCCGATCAAATAACCACTTCGACCTCTGGCAGGAGCTAAGCGTTTTTGCGCTGAACTCCCCAAGTTTAACTAGAAATCTAATTTGGGCGCTAAGGCGCTGAGTTCGCACCTGAGTGAATAAAACCCACCTTTTTAAAACGGGTCAAATAATAAACGCTGGCTTTGGTAGCAGAGAAGTCGATTCACCCGGCCTCGAAGCCAATTCAATTGTGGCGGGGCTTCACGTTTTAAAGATTTGCTTAATGACCGAGGTCGCAACTGGAAGATACACTGCGCATATGGAGAGCCTTCGTCCGATCCTGTTAAAAACGATTTTCGCCATACTGTTCTTACCACCCTTGGTTCCGATTGTGTTTTATCTTGTCATGATCAATGTTGGCCTCTGGCGCGATGATCTTCATTTAGATGGCAGAGATAAGTATTGGTCACTCGGTCTTTCCGGCATTGTAGCCTGTTCCTATCTCGGCACCGCCCTGGTTGCATTGCCTGGCATTGTCGCAGCTTTTCTTTTGCAGCTCAAAAAATATTGGCATTTTATCGTTATCGGGATGCTGGCTGGCATTTTGACTTGTTTATTTGTCGAAGAAATTCTGCCCGTTCTGGACGCCTATCGTGACAATAGAATCGAAAGCAATCATATCCTTCTAGACATATTTTCGTTTGCAAATATCAGGGCGTATCCATTGATCCTTTTGCAATTTGCAGCGTCCGGTATAACAAGCGCATTTATTTTTTGGCTCTTTGTTCGGCCCGATAGGTATTCTGGTGTTTCGAAAGAGAGACTTAGGTAGGCTTCAAAATCACTTCGAAAATGACCGATGACTCGGCGGCATCTCGCCGGGCTCATGATCTTTTGGGCTTCTCGACCTGTCCGCGAGAGACTTGAGATGTTGACCGAGGGCGAACAAATCCGGTGATTTTGGAGCACCTAGGCAAAAAAGCAAAGTGACTAGTTGGACCAGACGGAGGGTCCGGCCTTCACAACGTTTATAGGATGTTCGGGATAATCAG
>CALCCV010000052.1 GCA_937900305.1 uncultured Pseudobdellovibrionaceae bacterium
TCTGTAGCCGTGACTGGAGTTCAGACGTGTGCTCTTCCGATCTAGGAGCAACCGAGAATGAAATTGGGGTCGTTGAAAAGTCCATCTCGAGATGGTGAACTCATTGTGGTCAGTCGCGATTTGAAATGGGCCGTGCGAGGGAGTCACATTGCTCCCTCCTTGCGCGAAGCCGTTGAGCGGTGGAACGAGGTCGTCGGGTCACTGCAAAAACTTTCGGATCAGCTCAATGACAATGCAAAGTCACTGCCAGGAGTTTTTGCAGTGAAAGAGGAGGACTTGCTGTCGGCGCTTCCACGGACGTGGCTGTTTGCAGATGGTTCGGCTTTTATCCATCACATCAAACTGGTTCGTAAGGCGCGCAATGCCGCTTTGCCTGAAACGCTGGCCACTCGGCCGCTGATGTATCAGGCTGAATCCGGTCGCTTCCTTTCCCCCACCGAGCCAATTCCTCAGATTGATTTCGCTCACGGAACCGATTTTGAGGCGGAGGTTGGAGTCATTCTGCAAGACACTCCGATGGGCGTTTCGCCAGAGGTGGCTTTGCAAAAAATTGCGCTTCTAGTTTTGATCAACGATGTTTCACTGCGTGGTTTGATTCCAGAGGAGTTGGGCCAAGGATTTGGTTTTTTTCAGAGCAAACCAACGAAGTCTCTTTCTCCTTTTGCAATCACTCCCGACGAGCTTGGTGAAGAATGGCAGGGTGGACGGGTGATGCTGCCATTGATGATTGATTACAATGGTCAATCTTTTGGGCGAGTGTCCGCCGCTGAAATGCATTTTCATTTCGGAGAATTGGTCGCACACGCAGCTAAGACTCGGGATTTAGTTGCCGGCACTCTGATCGGTAGCGGAACAGTCTCAAACGAAGACATTTCGAAGGGCTCTGGCTGCCTGGTTGAAAAGCGCACGCTTGAGCAAATCAATGCCGGGACGGCAACAACGCCGTTCATGAGAATCGGTGACACGATTGAGATTCAGATGCTCGATCGACAACAAAAGAGCTTGTTCGGAAAAATCTCCCAGCGGGTTCAAGCTGCACAAGCCATGTCTCCTTTGGGAGGACATCCTTCAGAACAGAAACGTCCGTGAGCTCCTTGGAGATCCGTCGCGCGTCGTCCGTGTTAAAAAGTGTTTTTGTGAAGGATCAGTTTTTTTCGCAGGCCCAGAGCTTAAGGAGCCATTTTCAAGGTCTTATGGGTGGTGAAGGTCAGGGACAGCCGCGGCGCTTTGTCTGGGACTATTTTTTTGTTGAGAACCAATACCAACATCTGAGAACTCCGGCTTATCACTTTTTTCCATCGGCAATTTATCGGCAGTTTCATGAAAGTTTGGTGCAGTGGGGACGCGAGAATTTGGGTTGTCATGACGTTTCGCCACCTTGGCTCAGTCTTTATCTCGATGGGCATCGTCAAAATTGGCACCGGGATGTTCCGCATGGCCCTTGGGCATTTGTTTATTCTCTTTCACCTCAGAAAATATCTTTTCGTGGTGGCAAAACGTGTCTCGCGAAAGAAGATCTTTTGAATTACTGGCCCAGTTTGATGAAGGAGTCCGCGACGACTTCAAAAGGCCACGAGGGCGACACATTTTTTCACGAGATCTCGCCGAAATTTAATCGTTTAATTGTGTTTGATCCGCGGGTTCCACACAGCGTTTCAGAAGTTTCGGGAGCTGAAAACCCACTGGAAGGTCGACTCGTGATTCATGGGTGGTTCGTTCAACCGAGGCCTTACGTCCGCGGCGGATTGCAAACGCGCTCGGTGCAAAAAATTCTTGAAAATTTCTTAGCGGATATTTTTGGAGATATGGAAGAGATCGAGTTGATGGGAACTCTTTCTTGGTCTCTGAAAATTGATCCTTCGGGACAGGTTCAGCATGTTCGTTTGCTCACCAATACTTTGCGCGAAAATGGTTCGGCGGAGGCGGTGCCTGTCTTGATTCGTCGTTTGAAGAATCAATTTCTTCAGTTGAGATTTCGGGCTTCTAAAAAGGCGTCAGAATTGGTTGTGCCACTCATTTTCGAGAGTGCAGAGTCATGATTAGAATTTGAAGTGGCTGATTGAGTCGCTTGAGTTTGCGTAGATTGTGTTTTCCACCAAGCCCGTGAATGAAACACGCGTGGGACGAGCGGTTCGATCTTTTCATTTACAAACTGAACGTCTGTGCTCGAAAAATCAAGGAGAGTCCACAGTCGCTCGACAAAGGCCTCATCCCGCAAAATCCTGAGTTCGTCGAATGCATCTTGCACAAACGGGAAGTGCTGCCGCAATGAATTCATCCACTGCTTCATTCTCGAAATGGCATACGCCTGAGATTTAAAATGAACACAGGCCACAAAAAACTCGGCCAATAAATTTGTGAGCGAGTCGCCAATCACCGGCAGTGGTTCTTGCCGGATGAATGCTTTAATCTCGCGAACTAAGAATGGATTGGCGAGCAGTCCGCGGCCCAACATGAATTGCTTGGTTCCCGTGGTTTTATGGCATTCAACAAAGTCAGTGATGGAAAAGATATCTCCATTGGCGAAGACCGGCAGCAGATTGGGTTGATTGAGTTTCGCGATGCTGTGCCAATCTGCAGAGGGCTTGTACATCTGATCTTTCGTTCGACCATGAATGGTGATCCAGCTTGCGCCACCTTTGACAGCCGCCGCAAAATTTTCGTGGGCCAGGTGCTTGTCCGAAAATCCCAGGCGCATCTTCACGCTGAGAGGGATGGAGGCAGGCAATCGGGATCTGGTTTCACGAACAATTTCGTGAATGCGTTCGGGGTGTTGAAGGAGAGTTGCACCACCATCGTGACGATTCACTGTTTTGGCCGGGCAGCCAAAGTTCAAATCAATTCCACGCGCCCCAAGCTGAACAGCGGCCACCGCGTTAGCGGCAATGGTGTGGGCGCCGCCGCCTAGAAGTTGAAATCCCACCGGCACGTTGTTGATCAAAGAGGTCTGTAAAAGTTCAGGACAGTATTTATAGAACTCATGGGGGGGGTACACTTGAGTGGTGACCCTCATAAATTCGGTGACGAAATAATCTATTTCTGAATATCGAGAAATTGCGAATCTGAGCGGCCAGTCCACAACTCCCTCCATTGGGGCCATGGCGAAGATCCAGTCACGGGTCTGAATTTTTGCAAAGAGGCTTCTGAAGGGATCTCTGGAGACCGAGGAGGACACTGAATTCACTTTGACTGAATCCGTTTCATGATTTTTTGGAACAATTCCTCGCGGTCTTTTTCGGGATGCAAAGTAAGAACTTCGACCTCCCCCTCGACGCCGGGAACAAAGGCGACGGCCTGTGTGCCCACTTCGCAAACGTCAATGCAGCCGGAAACTAAAACCCGCAAATTTTTGTGAAGTCCTTCTTTTTTGAGGCGAGTGCGAAAGTCATCGCGAATTTGTTCAGCCACATCTTTGGGATTTTTCAACTCGTCTGCAGGAATGTAAGTTCCACATTTGGTGCAGATGAGAAGCATCCCTTTGGGCCACGGAATGTCTTCGCGTTTCATGGGAACTCCTTATAGCACCAATAGCACGCCGTTCAATTGATCTCAATGACGTTCTGACTGAGGTTTTGGATTTGTTGACTGAGCTCTTTCCATTGAATCTTGCCGAGGTCTGTTTTGGGAATGCTCGAAACTTCAATGAGCTTGCGAATTCGTTTGGCGGGTTCGCCGTGTTGTCTTTTTTCGTTGTTAAAGCTGAGGATGGATTCTTTGATTTCGGGAGTGATCGAGGTCGAGACAAAAGCGACTTCCCACTCCGAACGCTCGTGAGGCAGTGCCAGGAGGGTCCACTCGGGAGGCTCGAATTTGGAAATTTTTGAATTCAGATCCGTGGTGAGATTGAAAATGTTGACGAGTTCACCTTTGATTTTCACTTCTTGAGTGGCCCGTCCTAGGGGTTTTATGATATCCCCGTTAAGCTGGGCCCGATCACTGGTTATAAACCAGTCATCCTCTAAGGCTCGTTCAGGTTGCCATTGGTCAATATGCCAACGGAGATATTCAAAAAAAAGAGACTTCGATTTCAAGCAAAGTCGACCGTCCGCAGACACCTTGGCTTTGACGTGAGGAAGTAGCTTGAGATCGAGCTCTCGTGGAGTCGAAAGATCCCACGGCCGCACCGTCGCGATTTGTGAAGAGGCTTCGGTCATTCCGAACGTCACCAGCAGGGGCCACCCCAATTGACGGGCGCGAGAAAAGAGTTCTGGGCTGAGAGAGCCGCCGCCAACAAAAACGCCTTTGAGTGTTTCCGGTGCTGGCTTTTGTTCGCGAACGAGGTCAAAAATTTGAGTCGGCACCAGTGATGTCCACGAGACACTTTCCATTTTGCAGAGATTTAAAAAATCTGCCACAGACCATACTACCAACCGCACAACACGAGAGCTTGACAGCCGCGCGCGTTCATAAATGCTCAGTCCTCCGACGTGGTGAACTGGCAATGGACAGAGCCACACATCGAGGCTTGAAATTTTGAACTCGTTATTGACGCTTTGAGCGCCAGCTTCAAAAGCCGTTCGAAAGATAATCACGGCCTTCTCGTCGCCCGAAGTACCAGACGTAAACAGAGCGAGGGTGGATTCAGGCAATTGCGCCAAGTGCGCACTCAGCCCATCCATTTGTGAGGCAGTGAGTGTTTTTCCGGGTGCCAAAAAAAGATCATCTTGTTTTGTTGTCGGTCGTTTTAAGAAATTAGAGAGTGAGTTCACAAGCATATCGCCAGGTCTCCTCTTCGAGAAGTTTTAGCGCCAACAAAAAAGCATTCGGTCTCAATTCCAGGACCGGCGAGGAATAGTCAAACATATGATCATACGAAATCGGCTCAAAACTTGTAAAGGTATTTAGACCGTGGATCAGACTCCAGTGAGATTGCTTGTTTAACGCTAAAAAGCTGAGCGCTTGTAAAATTCCGATGGGATGATCCATGGAACTGGTCAGGCTGATCGGTTTTGGAAATTTAGCTAAAGTTTGCCACGTGGATTGCGTGTGGCGCACGGGTTTCAAAATCAGATTTTGAAAGGGCAAATTGTCGAGCCCCAGCATGGCCTCTTGCCAAAAAAAATCGTTGGCGAGTGGCACATATGTGTTGAGTTCACGCCAGTGAGCTTCTGAATAGGGAAAGGGATCTTCAAGATAATCAATCACATCTCGCAAGTCGCCAGGAAGTGCGCGAAAATACGAGATGGCTTGATTCGGATTGAGTTTCCCATTTGGATCCAGCCGAACTTTTAAGCCGTGCCCCTTGGCCACTTCGAGGGCTTGCGTGATTTTGTCCGCATCGAAAGTGGTGATTTTAAATTTAACGGTGTGAAACTTCAGCTGCTTCGCTTCGAGTAAGGAAAATGGAACCAGATCTTCCATGTGCTGAATCAAAAAATTATTTTCACAGCGAAACAAAAACGGCTTTGTTTGGAACTGATTTTTGGCGCGAATCCAACCGAAGCGAGCAAAATCCAAACCAGCTCTCGTGAGTTGGGACAGTCTTCCGGCATTCAATTCAACCAAAATTTGATCAACCGTAGGATCTCCCAGGTGGGGATGCGGCTGTACGGCACAGTATCCACGATCTCCGTTGTCAGAGTTTTCAAGCTTTAGCAGCAGACCCGTTTGTACGGCCCGCGGTGCTTTGAGTTTGTAAAGGGAGTGGGAAATTTTAAATTTCATGAACTAAAAAGCCCACGGTTTGTAAAATGCCAAATAAAAGATGCAGCTGCGCAGACCTTCCCAACATGAGATTGAGGGCGGGTGTCGGCGAGGAATTCCAAATGTCTCGACAAAAAGAATAAACTTTTGGCAATAAAATCAGAGGCAGAAGGCCCGCCCATAAGTAGCCACGGCTGATCAACGATCCGCCGAGGACCAAGGGAAGGCTGGCGCAGATCACAATTTCAATTTTTGCAAACCTAGCGCCAAATCTCACCGCCAGAGTTCGCTTGTTGGCTCGAGCATCTTCAACCGAATCGCGAAAATTATTGATCGCAATCAATGTGGTGGCCAGTAAGCCAATTTGCAAACCGAGGATCCAACCTTCAAACGGAAGCTGAAATGTTTGCAGATAAATCATTCCTTGCATGGCAAACAGTCCAAAAAAAAGAATGACAAATAAATCTCCCAATCCCAAGTACGCCAAAGGAAATGGTCCGCCCGTGTAACCATAGGCGAGAAAGAGAGACAAGATGCCCAAGCTGACGATGGGCCATCCTCCGCGAAGGACCAGCGGAATTCCGGTGAGGAGGGCCATCAGTAAGAATCCACAACCAAGCCACAAAACTTTTTTTGCGGTCCAGCCGTGACTTTGGATTAATCGCTTAGGGCCTTTGCGATCGTCTTGATCGGCACCTTTGAGGTGATCGACGGCGTCGTTCAAAAGATTTGTGGCAATTTGAATACTAAAGGCGCTCACCAAACCGAAACCCAAGATCCACCAGTTGACAGATTTTTGAAAGGCAAAAGCAAATGAAGTTCCTACGCAACAGGGTACCAGGGCGGCGGTGAGTGTCTTTGGCCGAAAGGCCGCGATCAAAGGTTTCATGTGAGAATGAGCCTAAGATTTCTTAGCCAATTCTTCAAGCAGTAATGCGGTTGGGGTTTTTAAGGCCGACGGACTAGGCAAAACTTAAAAGAGTCGTTACACAAGCAGGCGGCCCGAAGCCAGCCAAAATGGTGACTGGCTTTGATGTGCAGCCAATTGTT
>CALCCV010000053.1 GCA_937900305.1 uncultured Pseudobdellovibrionaceae bacterium
GCTACGTTACGTGATAGAGTCCGAAGTCACACAGATTTTGGGTGCGGAATGTAGGTTATCAGCGTTACATTTTATTTCAATACGGTGAAAGCCTTGCCTTTTGGCTTCATCTTCAACGCATTCAATGGCTTCGGAAACAAATCCTTTTCCTTCAAATTTTTTAGCAATCCAATACCCGAGTTCAAGTTTATGGTTCCAGTGACTGATAGAGTGAAGATGAAGAGTTCCAATACACAGAGCATCGTCAGTTGAAATGATGAAAACGACTTCCTGACCTGGATTTTCTTTTGAAGCGTCTTTTAGATATTCTCCAACATCATCGTTTTTTTTAATCCAGTCCCAGATGGCATCTCTATCCTTTTTATCTTGTTCAATTGTCTTCCAAAGTTTTTCTGTAAAATCAGCATTGGCGAAATTTAGAATAACTCGTTTGTGGCGAAGAGAATGAGAAAACGGAGTTTTTTTAAGTGGCTCAATCATTTTAAGAAGCCTTCTCAATCGGCGTCAAAGTTAGTTTGAAGCCCATCGTTTTCAAGATGGAAGCCAGCGTATCAATCGTCGGATTTCCTTTTTCACCCAAGGCTTTGTAAATCGTCGCCGTGGAAATTCCTGCTTCTTTTGCGATGTCTTCCATGGACATATCAAAGGCTTGAGAAACTCGGCGAAGTGAAAGAAGAAAAGCAGGAGGAAAGTCGGCATTTTCTTCCAAAGAAGTTTTAAGATATTCATAAGCCTCTTTTTTATTTTTTTTCAATCGCTTCATCATCCAATCGTCATATTTAACGGATGGCTTGGAAGAAGCAGTTTTAGACTTCGCCTGTTTTTTTGTAGTCGCCTTTTTATTCATAACTTTTCCAATCCTTTAAATACAATTTTGCTTTTTCAATATCTTTGCTTTGAGTTCGCTTATCCCCACCAACCAAGAGCAATAAAATTTTTTGTCCTTGGATGGAAAAATACACCCTAAAGCCTGGACCATAATCAATCCGAAATTCAAAAACGTCCTCACCCAGACCCTTGATGTCGCCCAAATTTCCGAACACGGCTCGGTCTATCCGAGCCTGAATGATTTGCTTTGTCTTTTTATCCTTCAAAGAAGTGAGCCACTTTTCAAAAGGTGGTTTGCTATTAAGTGGTTTGTAGATGCTTAATTCGTAAATCATTCTTTTTCTATTATAGTAGAAAATATTAAGAATGTCCAGAATTACTTATTCTTGGATTGAATAGGCTACTGACTCACTTAACTATAAGTCGCAAATCCCATCCATTAGAGCCAGTTCCACCAAAAAAATGACCTCAACAGCCAAAAAATCTCAGTTTTCCAAATAAAAACGGTATTTCACCAGTAGGCACCAAGCCAAACTTATTGACTTAAATCCTTATATTTATTAAATACTTAGCCATGCGTAGGCGAATTAAGTCCGTCTCTCACTACCATTTACTAGATCCTGCAACTTTCCGATACCCAAATTGCACTCTTCCGAACCTGCGACAGCAGGTGAGGGATTGGTGCGCCTTTTTGAAGTCAAAGCTATGATGTTATTTGTTTTTGGCTCTGATGCTCCTGGAATCGGCATCTGATGAGCAGGGGAGTTGAGCCCATGTTTCAACCAAAACTGAATCTTGATCCCATTCTCACCCACTAAAGTCGAATGAATGAGGCTTCGTAAAAGCCTTTTCTAGGAGGTGGGATTCGTCAACGATGACCATGATCTTTTGCTTCTTCGTTTGAGCGATGTCTCGTATTGTCGCCTTAAATTCTTTTACCAGCCCCACGCGAGAACCAGACCTGGCTTGGATATCCAAGGACCAGCAAAGTTGTCGGTAAAACTCATTTACAGATCCTCCGGTCGCGGTGACATTTAAAAATAAATATTGCGACGAGTGGAAGTGGCTTTGTGACCATCTTAAAGAAGTTGATTTTCCACTGCCAACTTCTCCTGTCACAATCAGCACACCGCCGCTAGTTACGTATTCAAAGCGTTCTTTAACGGCGACCATTGAAGGAAGTTTAAGTAAATTTTTTGCGGTTAGTTCTGAAGTAAATGGTTCAAATTTAAAACCAAAGTATGCACAATACCCGCTCACGATTCACCTCCGAACTTTTGTTCGAAGAGTTGGCCACTAGATGGTGGTGTCGAAGCCGGTAGCCCAGCCAAAGAAGAGTCTGCTTCAGGCTTTTTTGAAGAAGCTTCACTTCCCCAGTTACGGCCGATCTTGGCGTTGACGTGAGGGTTTACAACTTGGGCCTTACCGTAAGATTTATTTTGAAAAAAGATTTCCACTTGCGAAAGATCTTCGAAGTGATAGCGAAGCTCTACCTGGCGATCAATAAGACCCACTGGTGCCTCGTACATGACCCCGTGAAGACGTATGGTTCGGTCTTTTTTGACTCGTCTAAATTCAATTTGCCTGAAGTAATCAAGCAACCCCGGCGGTGCCGTACGCACGCACTCTAAGCCCTGGCGGAACCGATCATAGGGTGTTTGCTTTGTTGTCGAGTGAACTTTGTTATTGTACTCATCTAACCACTGGGAGAAGTGATGATTAAGCAAATCCAATTTCTCTTTTCGCTCCTGAGTTTGAGAACCCAAAAAGTGATCGCGGACAGTTTTAAACCAACGCTCGATTTTACCGCGGCCTTGGGGCGTGTACGGCCTAGAGTGCTGGATACCGATGCCAAGTTGCGCTGCGACCTGTTCTAGATGGAGAGTTTTAAAACAAGCACCATTATCAATGTAAAGCTTTTGCGGTAACCCTCGAGCCAAGATCGATTGTCGTAAGCAATCTAGGAAATTCGTCAAAGTTTCAGCCAAATAAAACTGTGCATGAACCACGAAGCGGGAATGGTCATCAATGACCGCGATCAAATAACTTTTCTTTGCGCCTCGCCCATCGACTTGAACATAAGGCCCATGCATCACGTCACTTTGCCAGATCTCATTGGGGTGACTCGCTTCAAAGCGGCGCTTGTCTTTTGCATCTTCATTATTGGGAAAAAGCAATTCCTCCGCCGCTAAGTAACGATAGATAGTAGATGGGTTTAGTTTCTCGTCCGTCCCGATCATTTTTTTATGTCGAAGTCTAGTGATAATGGCCGGAACCTTGATCTCAGGCTCCTCTTTCTTTAGTTCTTTTATCGCAAGCTTCAGACTTGCCGAGATGGAGCGCGCTTCTCCTTTGTCGCTGCGGCTTTTCGGCTCTAATCCTTCAAGTCTAAACCCCGCCTTCTTATAGCTGCTAATCCACCCTTCGATTGTTGATCTCGCTACTCGAGCTCGCTCTTTTGAAAACGGGATATCGTAAGTCCTATTAATTTTTTCTTGGATCAATCGCTCTCTATCGCCATAGCCAAGGCGAACGCCGGTTACGAACTCTGCTATGAGTCCAAATCTAAACGTCGCAATTGCTAGTCTTCTTTGCTTGTCATCTTCCACTTTGCCCTCCTTTTAGGGATTTCAAAGCTCTCTAGCAAAGATGACTCTTCCACATAACGACACAATCAGGTGGGGTCGGCAAAAGAAGAGCAGGTTGCACGCTTTTTAAAGTAAAAAAATGGAATTAATTTCTGAAAACAAAAATCTAAAACTTCGATCGGATCGGGCATGGAAACAAAATCCATTCTCGCCATTTTCATAAAACGACACAGCCAGTGACCAAATCGTTGGCGCCGAGGATCTGGCCACACACCATTAGTAAGGCGATATCGAATAATATTGTAAATGGATTCAATTCCGGTACGTACTCCAGCCAAGAACCCCTCAGGTCTTGTCGTCACAACCACATGGCAGCCCGCACAGCGAAATCGCTTCATCCACACAGCTGATGTCAGGTTTTCGAAGTACCTGAAAACGTAGCCATGTCCCCACATCGGTCTCTGGCATTTTTCACAAAAACAGCTTCCCCACTTGAATCCTTTGCCCTGTTCTGATAACAACCGAAGACAGATTTTGCGCAACAAAATCATATTTGCCCACAGAAAAGCCGGTGCTTGTAACATCGGCTTTTCTTTTACCTTTCTCTTAAATAATTCAATCCAATTTAAATCGAGAATTTTCGTCCATACCTGAATTATTGTGAGAAAACTAGGGCTTTCTTATCTAGGATAAATTGCGAGTTCACACTAAGGTAATTTAACTTTTGTTTAAGTGCATGGATGTCAGCATATTCCCGCTGACTTCGCCATCAGCATCCAAGGATTATTGCCATGAGCCTCTCAAGACAAACTTTACTGGATTCAAAAAGGTCTAATCTTCGATCGTCCACAGATCCTTATTAAGATCAAAATGCCATTTTAGGCCAGATATGACATCAAAACCAAGAACAACAGCAGCGCCTCGTGCTTTTGCATCATTGAGTGGTCCACTAAAGTCATAGGATGCAATTCGAAGTCTTGAGCCTGTCCTCTTTCCCACGGAGATATTATTCAAAATATAGTTTATGACTTCAATTTTAGCGCAAGATGTTTTAACGAGTGATTCACTAACAAACTCAAACAATTGCTTATGTTTTTCGACAAAGGAGCTGTCAACAACTGAATGGCTGGCTCCGGTATCGAGGACTGCAAGAGTTTCGATACCTCCAAGTTTTACCGGAACATATATCCTTCTGAAAGAATCTCTTCTCAATTTTTGCGTATTCAGGTTAGGTGGAATTTTCGCTTCAAGTTCAACGACTCCCTGAGCTAGGTCAAATCTCCAAGCCCTATGGTCAATAGAATCAATTCCCATGAGCCCCTTTCCAAAAGAGGGAGTGCATCTGTCAATTTTAGTAAGATCGGATTCAAAATTACCAATTCTAATCGGGCTGACCTGAATTTGCTCACAAGAGCTTGAGCAGCCTACTCCCTCAGATTTATGACTATCCAATATTTTTAAAGGACTTGACCAGCCGAACAGTTCTTCCGGGAGTTTAGATCCACCTGCACCAGTATCAAATAGGCAACCTTCGGTTAAGATTTTATTCCCAAAAGAACAATCGACATATCCCACGCCACCCGAACGATAAATTTCAAACCCACTAACTTCCCTGGCAGATGAATAGGAATAGGAAACTAAAGTCAAAAAGGATAAAATAAAAGTCAAATTGAGTTTTTGATTTTTCATCTTATTTTGATCTCCTGTCAAATTGTTAACCATTTGCGCAGTTTTGGGACCGAGAATTACAATGGCTTTGCTTCCGTATCTAGAAACACGTTACAAACTGATACCAAACTACCGTCATGCCAATTGCATGCCGCTCACGCGAGTGAAACCGAGTCGGCACAGAAACACTCGGTCACAATTCTGCGCTGAGGGATAATGGTGACGTTACTAATAATTTTGTTTTTGTTCTCAGGCAGGAGCCCTTATTCATTCGGGCTTAGCCTTTGCCGCTTGCACCCCTGCATCGGCTAGAGAAGAGAGCTCTCTTCTGTTATCTCAATACCAGTCTGACAAACCTGCTGTCTCCCAGCACAAGAGAGGGAACCCGAGCCTCCGAAAAACTACAGCTGAAAAAAATCGAGATTAAAACCAAAAAGTCGTTCCGGCGGAGACGCCCGAATGATTTTTTTATTATGGATAATCGCTTTGGTGAGATTTTCTCTGATCAGTTCAACATCTTGTTGAGATAATGTGATCGCTGATGAGTAATGAAGATCGGTTTCAGAAGTTCTGGCCAGAGATTGAATGGCTTGCATGCGCCAATGCGTATGATGACTGCTCACCAGTTTGGATTCATTGTCGATGTGCAGGTGCGTTTTCCCGATGACGTATTTGCTACCTTGGCGTTCAGCTAACCCGACGGACTCGAGAAATTCTAGAACAGAAGCGACTAAGGGAGCCGCCAGCGCTAACTTTTTGGCGATGGCTGAAGTCGTTTGCAAATCTGGTATCGTTATCGCCATATGAATGGCTCCGTAATACCAGGCGCTGTAATAGGTGAGCTGTCCTTCAAGGTTCAGCGTTTGCGCCACTCCCACGCGATTTTTCAAAACTTTCCGCTGCACTTTAATTTTTCCAATCTGATCAGAAAAATATTTTCGAAGTGAGTCCGTGCCGGCACGATTCAACTGAACTATTAACAGAAAAAAGTGTGACTCCTCTTCAGAATGCCCAAGCAGTGAATTCGCGTTCTGTGCTTGTTCGAGACTGAAGTGGTGGCGATCATTGAGAACTTGAGAGATGAAAGCTGCCTGACATCCAATTGCTTGAGCCAATGCTTTTCTCATTCCTCTCGACCAAGTTTGCTCGCGGAAGAGAAGATACTCTTTGTAGTCTTCAAAATCGAAAATCTGTTTATCCATTTCAACCCTGTCGGTGAAAGTTAAATACTACTTAAGTATAATCTTAAATCTTAAGAAAGTTTAAATTGCGCACCGTGTCATTGAGAGGTAGTCTTGCTTCACACAACCCCCTTACAAAGGAACAGTTATGAAGACTTTCACGATTGCTTTACTTCTCGCTTACGGCTCATTTGCCAATGCCTCTAACGTTACGGACATCTGTCCGAGCGCATTCTCTAAGGTTCAAACAAGACTTCTTCAGGCCTGTGAATCCAGCAGCCGGGCTCACTTGGAGCTACCTGCTTATGATAACTGCCTGTCGATCCCAGAAGACTTTGAACAACTTTTAGACAAAGCCTCGCAAATGTACGTCGAAGTGGATGAGAAGGCACCTGCTTTGAAAACCAAAGCCAGCGATGAAAATGAAGTCGCAAA
>CALCCV010000054.1 GCA_937900305.1 uncultured Pseudobdellovibrionaceae bacterium
AGATCTGTAGCCGTGACTGGAGTTCAGACGTGTGCTCTTCCGATCTCGAGGGCCACGACTCCAAAGACGGTGTCCACCCGAGTTGAAAAGACAGTCAGCTTTTCTTTTCGGTCCTCCAACGGGAAATCAATTTCGGCGCCTTCGGACCGTCCGATCCAATCTTCTTGCATTTTTTTAACACTGGCTGGCCAATCGAGTTCGTTTAAATCCTCCAGCAGCCGATCCGCATAGGCCGTGATCTTAAAAACCCATTGGGTGAGGGGTCGGCGCTCGCACGGAAAATTGCCGCGCTCAGACCGTCCATTGATCACTTCTTCATTGGCCAACACAGTTTTGAGTTCTTCGCACCACCACACGGGCATCTCTTTGCGATAAACCAATCCCTTTTTGTAAAGCTGCAAAAAAACCCATTGGGTCCAGCGGTAATATCCAGGGTCACTCGTGTCGATCTCTCGATCCCAATCGTAAGACAATCCAAGCAGCTTCAGCTGATTGCGAAAGTTTTGGGTGTTGATATCGGTGATGGATCGAGGGTGTTGATTCGTTTGAATAGCGTACTGTTCTGCCGGCAGACCAAAAGCGTCCCAGCCCATCGGATGTAAAACATTGAAACCCTCCATCCGCTTTTTTCGAGCCACAATGTCGGTTCCAATATACCCACTCGCGTGTCCCACATGCAGGCCCGACCCAGAAGGGTAGGGGAACATATCCAATACATAGAAGGAGGGCTTTTTCGAATCGAAACCAGGCTGCCCCGGGTTCAGAGCCTTGGCCGGTTTTTTTTCGCTCCAGATTTTTTGCCACTTAGCTTCTAAATTTTGCGGGGAGTAGGACATGAGTGTTGGCCTTTCTGGGTTGATCGTGGATATCTTACTGAAAGAAAAACAATCCATCAAAGGAGAACCTCATGTTAGAATTTTATTTCGCGGACACTCCAAATGCTAAAAAAGTGGCTTTGATGCTCGAAGAGTGCTCGCTGCCCCACAAAAGTGTCGCGATCAACTTGAAAGAGGGCCAACAAAAGTCTGCTGATTTTTTGGCGAAAAACCCGAATGGAAAAATTCCCGTACTGGTCGACAACGAAGCGGCCTACGGTAAAACGGTCGCCATTGCGGAGTCGGGTGCCATTCTGTTTTATCTTGCTGAGAAGACCGGTCTGTTTTTTGGTCATGACCTTTCCACCAAAGCCGAAATCATGACTTGGTTGATGTGGCAGATGTCGGCCATTGGTCCTGTCTTTGGCAACTATCACTATGCCAACAAAATGATGGAAGTGAAGTCTCCCCCAATGAAGGAGCGCTTTGCCAAAGAGGGCCAGCGTCTTCTTTCTGTTCTAGAAACTCAGCTAGATCGAAGGGCCTTTATGGCCACCAATGAGTACACCATCGCGGACATAGCGACGTATCCTTGGCTGCGCGGAATGATGACGCTAGAGCCTGATTTTTTTGCCACAGTCCCCCGCGTGCGACGCTGGATGAAAACCATTGAAGAACGTCCGGCGGTGCAAAAAATCTACGCCGGTGGCTGAGATTGAGATTCTAACTGGCCCGATAAGGCACCGGCATCGGTGACTGGTAAAAGACTCTCGAACGTTTGAAAGTTCCATAGACCCTGATCCCAAAGCTGGCTGGGTCTAACGGACTGCAAACTGTTGAGCACGGAACTCGCCAAGCCGGGAACTTTGGTCTCCCAATCTTTGATCCAAGATTTGATCACTTTGCGTTTCAGCCCCTCTTGTGAACCACACAAGTTGCAAGGAATGACAGGATATTTCCACTCTTTTTTGAGTTCTAAAATTTCAGACTCGCGCACGTAACACAAAGGCCGAATGACCTGCATTCGCCCATCATCGCTGCGGAGTTTGGGTGGCATGGCCGAAAGTTTTGAGCCATAAAATAGATTCAAAAACAAAGTCTCCATCGCGTCATCAGCGTGATGACCAAGGGCTAATTTGTTAAAGTCTCTCTCAAAAGCAAAGTCATACAAAATCGCTCGGCGAAGCCGTGAACAGAGCGAGCAATAAGTTCCACCCTGAATTTTTTCTTTCACGATGGAGTAAGTGTCGCGCTCGACGATGTGCAATCGAATCCCGTGAGATTCGACAAAATTTTGAAATTCAGTGGCCGAAAAGCCCGGTTGCTTTTGATCTAACAAAACCGCTTCAAATTCAAAATCAAAGGGAGCGATGGCCTGGACGTCCTTCAGCAACATCAACAGAGTGGTTGAATCCTTTCCACCTGAAACAGCTACGAGAACTCGATCGCCAGATTCCAGCAAAGAAAAATCGCTGCAGGCTTTCGAAATCTTCTTTCGTAAACTCACGGCACGGGGAATTTTTGTATCAATTTGAAAGAGATCTGCGGTTGGCTTCAACACTTTTCAGGCCCTCGAATCTTAGGGTGGAGTCCTGTGAATCCCTCAATTCAAGCGGTGTGTCAATCATTGAAGTGCTGGTTTCACCATTCTGTATTCATAGATCTCTGTCGACAGTCGAATCCCTTCTTGAGCGAGCATCTCCAGAGATTTTCGGTACACTTTGTCGCCGATGGAAAATTGGCTGCCGTAGGAATCAATCCAAAATAGCAGCTTCAACTGAGTCCACGATGGTGTGATCTCCTGAATGTAGCTCAGCGGCGTCGGCAGGCCGCGAACATCAGGAATGCTTTGCGCCGCGCGCTCAAGGAGCGCACAAATTTTTTCGGTGTCAGCATCATGATCGACACGAAAGATCAAACTCTTGATGGTCGGTTGATCAGGAGAAAAATTGTGAATCTGCGCACCAGCCATGACTCGATTAGGAATCGTGATGATTTCATCACTCAAACCCAATAGCGTCGTTGAGCGCCAGGAAATTTCTTTCACTTGACCCACCGATTTATTGACGCCGTTGACGACTTCCAACCAGTTGCCAATCTGAAAATTATTGTCCAGTTGCAAGGCCACACCGGCCACCAGATTTCCCAATGTATCTTGCAAAGCCAGACCAAGCACAATTGAAAACGCAGCCGAGGTGGCCAGAAGCGGTCCCAACTGAATTCCGAAGATGTGCGACAAGCTCCAAAACAAAACCGTCACCGACAAAAGCAACGTAAAGATATTCACTATCAAAAGCGGCACACCGGCTTGCATCGAGCCCATAAAGAGATACATCAAGCTGAACAGTCGCGCGAGTTTGATAAAAACAACCAGACCAAAGCTATAGGCCAGCAATGCAAAATAAGGCTTGAGCTTAAAAAGAGTTGGACTGAGCCAAGAGTCTTTTGAGAGCAAAAGGAACAAACAGAAAAACGCCAGCAAAAAAAGATAATTGCGGGCAATTCCTCGAAGATGAAATTTAATATTGCGGTGGCGTTCGTCACTCACATCTCGCAGAAAGACGCGATAAAAAAGCCAAGTGCAAGCTGCCAGCAGACTTAAAAGAATCAATCCTTCAAAATCAATCCAACGGTACAGCACTTCTGCATTGATCCAATTTTCCATGGCTCAATGGTGAAAGAAGATCTTAGAAATTGCAAGTGAGAGAAGGGCAACGTGAATAGAGGAATTGGCAAAGATCTTTGTCCGAATATTTTAATTCGTTTTGGCCACCCACGTATTTAAAGATCTCTGTGTTTTTGACTTCACAGGAACGACCAACTTGGTCCCGAAAGACGGATTTGCGAGAGCTGATCCCTGACGGGGAGCTGCCCAATTTAAATCCAGAGTCTAGAATCAGCATTTTGTAATCAGAAATCTCCACACCGCCGGCATTGTTCGCCGCAATTCTGGATTCGACAGTCACCGCGCCTTTTTTCAAGCCTTGGATTTGGCCCGTTTCCGAGTTGAATTCTGCAAAATCAGAGTTTGTCATTCGCACTAAAATTCGTTTTGTTTCAGGAATGACTCTTAAACCCAGATCACTCGTATGCGGAAAAAAATAAAATTCACGAGCTCCGGTGTGTGTGCTTTCAGGTCCGTCCCCGAGCGAGTTGAAAACCAACATGAGCCCTTTTGAAGTCAGCAGATAGCTTCGATAAAGCATCGATTCATCGGGCCAATCCAAGCCCACCGAGACATAACATTCAGTCTCACTCAATTTATCAGCCACCACTCGAGCCCGGCCGACAACTTGATAATCCACCGGGCAATCCGCTGCCACCGCAGATTGAACGACTGCGAACGAAGATCCCCAAGAAATCATCAGCAGCACTAAAGATTTTTTTGTCATTATAGATATTATCTCCACACGAGGTGCCGCCGGCGTAAATGAGAACTGCAAACCCAGGCCTAATCAGGACCAAAAGGGGGATCAGCCAAGTTTCAAAGAAGAAAAGAAGGTTAAATCCCTAGAAAAAAGGTCGAGGAAACAATCTTCTGATAAGTTTTATTATGTTTCATTAAGTCATAGGTTGAGGTCAACCGAGAATGAGTTCACTGCGGAGGCCAGGCTTTGAATCCCACAGTCTGAGCTTTGGCGAGATCTTCAACGGCGATTTCATAAACATTGCACTGGCCCGTTGGCGTTCCACACATTTGAATTCTCATTTTGCCGTCATGAGCTTTCTCTTGCGAAAAAATCTTCAAAGGTCCCAAATCCTTGGCCATATCTTCTAAGCTCTTTCCCTTTGCGGGAGGTTCGCACTGAAGGGTTCCATCGGGCTTGTAAACCTTGACCGTTTCACCCTTTGGGGGAGTGTCTCGATTCATTTTTTCCTCCCTCGCGCAGGGGCCTGTCGAACAACCCATTACAAGCAGACAGAACCAAGCGGCAAAGATGTTCTTCATAAAACAACTCCTCGACTCGCCTTCGAAATCCGTCATTATGGATTTACGAGGTGAGCAATCCAGTAGGGAAAGCGATAACCAAATTCGGCGCTGTAGGCATGACCTTCCCGCGAGCTGAAGTAGGCCATTGAAGTTGCCGGATCAATCGCCAACGGCGAAAAAACTCCGCGGCCGGTGTCGAGCTCGCCGACCTTGCGCCCAGTGGCCGCTTCAACAGCTTGAATCGGCCCACCCGAATCACCCACCAACAAGACCCCTCTCAGCAGGGCTGGCTTTGAAGGAACTCCGATGAAGCCCTTGTAGTCCCAAAGCTTTTGACCATCAGATTTACGAATGGCGGTGAGGATGCCCTGAGGGCTGGCCAAATAGTAGCGCTCTTCATCCGCGAGGGGATCTGCATACAGTCCAGCTAAAGGAATCTTCCAAGCCTGGGCCCCATTGCTGCGATTCAAAGCGATCAAATCACCTTCAAATCCGGCAGTTACAATGAGATCTTTATCCACAATTGGAGCTGAGTCGAGGTCTTGAAATTTTTTGGCCTTCGAAATTTGATTCTCCCAAAGCACCGAGCCATTGCGAGTGTCTAAACAAACCAAACTTCCGTCGGAAAAGCCCATGTAGATCTGTTGGCCGACCACCGCAGGTCTGCCGCCCCCTCGAACGCTGAACGCCGATGTTTCAGGTCGATTGTACTGCCACAAGAGCGTTCCACTCTCCGCATTCAGAGCATAGAGGATGTTGTTTCCCGCCAAGAAAAACACGCGACCATCGGTGGAATCAAAAGTTGGTTGAGAGACGATCTCCGCGCGCGCCGAAAACTCCCAGTTGATAGCTCCTGTTTTGATGGCAATCGAACGCATCACTCCATCCAAGCCACCGACATAAAGACTGTCTTTAAAAACCGCGCCCGAAGACTCCACGCCCTCGGGAATCTCACGCTTCCAAACCAGCCCGCCTCGTTTTTCGTCGTAAGCCAACAAGCCAAAGTAAGAGTTCCCGTAAATCACCAGCCCATCGTGCAAAACCGGCTCCGTGCGCTGAATTTTGCGAAATCCATTGTTGGGAATATTGGGAGTAGGCTTCACCCAAACTTTCCGCATGAAAAACTCTTTCTCAGCTCCCCGCTCTTTAAAAAGTCCGGTGACACTGGCGCAACCAACACCGAATTGCAAAAAAAGGAGGAGCAAAAAGAGTGAAAACCAAGAATTCAGAGTCCGCAAAAATAGAAATAGTCGCACGAGATCTAGCTCCCTTGCTGTTGTTTAAACTTGAGTGCCCGCAAATAGCGTTCGGCATCTTTTTTAGCTTCGCTCGCCACAAAATTGGGATCGCTGCCGGCCTCCCCGTCTTCGCCCTTTGGAGCTCGACTGGTCACCTCTTGATAGGACTTTTCAGCATTCGCAAAGTCCGCTGTTTTCTCGTAACAAAGTCCCATTCCCACTCGAGTGTAATCCTTGATAGACTCAGGACTAGATGTTTTAAGGGCCGCGGTCCACTCTTCCAGAGCTTTCGGGCAGTCCCCTTTGGAAGCCAATAGGTTTCCGTATTTGTAGTCGACAAATCCAGCTAAGAAATGATCTCCACTGCCCGACTTGCGAACTCGCCCTAAGCGATCCAACGCTTCGTCATATTTTTTATGCTGTTCAAATACATCCGAGAGAATCAGCGCACTCATTTGTGCGGCACGAGTGCCGGGGTGTTGTTCGATCACTTGATCAAGGGCCGCGATGCTCTCGCCATAATCCTGAGCTACGTCGCCGGTGGCTTGCGCAGGTGGGACCTTGGGCTGTTCATCTTTAGCTGCTTTGTCTTTATCAGTTTTACTTTTATCGTCTTTTTTGGCGAGGGCCGCCTGTTCGGTCTGAGTCTTTTCCTTTTCAGCGGCTTCCCACTTTTCTCGCGTCGTTAGATACTTTTTTTCAGCTTGAAAAAAACTCTCTTGGGCGAGCTCTTCGTTGCGCTCTTGAAAGTAATTGTAACTAGGAATCGCCATCAGCAACAGCAGCCCAATCACAACAACACCGACAACGATCTGCGTATTTCGCAAAACCCAATCAAAAAGCCTTTGCAGCGTTTGTGTTGTCGCGTCTGTAGTTTTGGCATCCTTTTCGATGTCTTTTTTGTTCAATCCAGCCCCCCGCCAGTCCAATGAAAAAATTCATTAATGGAAACTCATTCCTGAATTCCGTTTGTAAAATTCGCTGCCCCTAAGTCAGAGGCCAGACTTCATCGGTATTTTTTGCCAAAGGGCGGGAGTTCGTCAATGTTCAGTACGTTATCTGTTGTTCACTTCGCGCAGTGTAGAGAATGCGCGACTGGATTTTCCCGGGTGACGTTGTTTTAGGCGCCCAATCGTTGCGATTCGCTCTTCGGCGAGACGATTTGCTGCTAAATGAGTCGAAATTTTGTCGCGCTTGGCAATTTGAAAAACCTGAGTGACATTGTCAAAAACCTTGCGCGTTTTTTCGAAGGCCCGTTCCGGAGAATACCCTTCCAATTCGACAAAGACATTCATCAGGCCTCCGGCATTCACGACGTAATCAGGGGCGTACAAAATTCCCAATTCCGCCAATTGATCGGCATGTCTGGCTTCTGCCAATTGGTTGTTGGCTCCACCCGAAACAATTTTACATCGCAATCTACCAATACTTTGATCGTTGATGATCGCCCCCATCGCGCAGGGTGCGAGCACTTCACACTCCGTGAACAAAATTTCCTCGGGCGAAACGGCCTGCACTTGGGACGTATATCGGTCCGTCATTACTTTCACTTTCTGAACATCAATGTCAGACACGAAAACTTTTGCGCCGTCCTTGATCAAATAATCAACTAAGTTAGATCCCACATTGCCCAAACCTTGAACGACGACTCGCAAACCCTTTAAATCCTCTGTGCCCAATTTTTCTTTTGCCGAAGCTTTGATACCCATTAAAACGCCGTGGGCGGTGTAGGGAGACGGATCCCCAGACCCACCAAATTCCTTCGGAATTCCGGTCACCCATGGGGTTTCCATATAAACATACTCCATGTCCTGGACACCCGTTCCGACGTCTTCGGCGGTGATGTACTTGCCATTGAGTGAGTTTACAAAATGTCCAAAAGCGCGAAATAAACCTTCGGTTTTTTGAGTTTTTGGATCCCCAATGATGACTGCTTTTCCGCCACCCAAATTCAATCCCGAAGCGGCTGCCTTGTAAGTCATTCCGCGCGACAGTCGAAGAACATCAATCAGGGCCTCTTCTTCCGTTTTATAATTCCACATGCGAGTGCCACCCAGGGCCGGCCCCAGGCTGGTGTTGTGAATGGCAATGATCGCTTTGAGGCCGACACTGGCATCGTGACAAAATAAAACCTCTTCGTGGGCGCCATGCTTTTCAATCAGTGCAAAACTCACAGTTTCTCCTCTTTGCCACCATAGGCTGTCGCTAGGCAGGACCTTCGAGATGATCCGTCTGCCATTGAATTTCCAAGATATTTCTTGGAAAAGAGTAAAAAGACTAGTTCCTCTGCGTCGCCCTTCGCACTGAGTCTAGAGAAGGGAGGACAGATGAGTTTGGCACCCCCGTTGCTCTCTCAAACTCTCAGATCCTCAAGTCGGTCTCTAGACCAGGAGTCAACCATGGCGAGCTCACAACCTGTCGAAATTTTTGACAGTTGGAAAGCCCTTTTTTCCAGCTCTAAATCAGAACTTCTGCCCGCCATTTCCCAGCGGAAATTGAATCTGCAGCCTGAAGAAGAATTTTATCTAATTTACGCTCAGACCCTGCACAGTTATCACCATGGCGATGTGGAAGAGTTGCGCAAAATCGAAAACAACCTTCAGCGCCATTCCGCCCTCGAACCGGAGTGGCAGGCCATCGCCATCTGTATTCGGTTGCGCCTGTGGACCCGCGAAGAAGCCCTGACAATGGAACGCCTGACGAACGCTTTGAAATTTGAGGCCTCTGATTTTCCTTACTGGGAGGGCGAAATTCACATTCTCGCCGGCCACGGTTTTGGTTTACTCGACCAACATCAAAAAGCCCGCGAAACTTTTGACGTGGCCGTAACTCAATTTCTGAAAGCCCAAGAACCCAGCCGGGCGTTATTTGCCGAATTCAGTTCCCTCTGTGCCGAGGCCGTCAGTGCTCCCGAAAAAAATCGCATCCCGTTGTTTCATGCTCTCGCTCGACGCGGGCTTCGAGGTGCGGAAAAAAACTTGTGCGTCGCAGGCCTCTCGTACTTGAACATGTCTCGTGAATATCAGGTGCTCGGCGCCCACCACGCGGCCATGAACTTTGCCAATCGATCAGTCAGGATACTCGAAT
>CALCCV010000055.1 GCA_937900305.1 uncultured Pseudobdellovibrionaceae bacterium
ACCAGAAACTAACACTTTTGGTACTCGATATTTCTTTCCTTTCCATATAAGAACTTCTGGCCGTGTATACACCTCGCTTGAAGCGACTCTTTCCTCCTCCCTTGAATCAAAGTTTCCAAGAACTCCTTCAATTTGCCTTGAAATAGAGTCAATCAGAATCATTGCCGGAATTTCACCCCCTGTCAGCACATAGTCTCCTATTGAAATATCCTCCATTTTAAATACTTTTTTAATTCGGGCCTGAATACCGACGGCGATGCCATGGCCAGCGAATCTGTAAAATTAAGAATCAAAGACCTCATCGGCAAAGAGAACGTGAAAAATCCTCTCTCGGATCAAAAATTGGCTGAAATTTTGACCAAAGAAGGCATTCAAATTGCGCGAAGAACGGTCGCGAAGTATCGCGAGATGCTAAAGATCTTGCCGTCTTCACAACGAAAAAAATTCTTCTAGCCATGTTAGATTTGCAACGGCGGCGCCTGTCAGAGACCCACCACTCAACTGTGAGGTTGCCAAAAAAAATGATCAAGCAAGACGGCGGCGAGGTCCACAAATTGCCGATCACCTGGTTTCACGTGAATACATATGAGAATTTTGATCTCGGAACCCAGTTTGGCCTTCATGGATGAATTGCGGACTAACTGGCTAAACGAAATTTCCGGCTCTTGCCGCGACCCAGGCTGATCACCTCATTTTGACGTTCCAGCTCCTGAAGAATTCGATTGCTAGTTCGGGCCGAACAATTTGCGACGCTCGTTAGATTTTGCGCCGAAAAAATGCCGTCGCGAAATGAAGTTCTCAATAGCAGTTTGTAAAGTTGAAACTTGTCCCAGACTCCGTGGCTCAATATCAAATCGCTGAGTTCCCGTGAAATTAAGAACTTTCCTCCCGGCGAAATCGTCATTCGATAACCAGTTTTCGAAGATGAGATTTCTGCGGGCAAGCCCACATCGCGAAGCCAATCGCGACCGCGTCGAACAATTTGAAAAAGTCGATCTGGCGACGTGTGGGGGTTGAAATGCTCGCCCTGAAACAAGAGCGAAAAGAGCTGACCGGTTCGAAATGGTGCATAAAAGTCAGAAAACAAATGGAGAATCAATTTTTTAGGTAAAAAACTGTGAAGGGATTCGCCCTGGTTAACCACTTCTCGTAAAAGATCAGAAGATCCCTCGTTCGTCATATCTAGGGTGCCTTGGTCATGGGTCCAAATAAAAAAATCTCGAATGCCTTCGTGAATTCCATGTTCGCTCATCTTTTTATGGACGTGATCTTTGTAATGTTTGGAAGAAGAGCCATAGTAGACTTTATTCAACAGCATTTCATCGCGCTCGATGAGACCCCGATGCAGCTCGAGTTCCCTCTGAGTTTCCCAAGAACGCATTTCCAGAGAAAGCGCGACAAGTCCCTCGTATTCTAGAGCCAGTTCAGTGGTCAGGCGTTTTTCCCTGTGAAGGCGATTGACCCATTGCCATTTTTTTCCATAGAGCCAACCGCGATTGCGAGAGCCTTGCAGCAACTCAACACTTTTGGTCGCCGTCTCATAAGCTTGATCAAAATCACCGCGGGCAAAGTGGATCTGCGAAGAAATTTCGAGTGAATTGCCAAGCAGTTGGTGGTGCTGCTGATGTTCCAAGTTCTTTTGTAAATCCAGCAGCAGCTGTTCGGCCTCGGTGTGGTGATTGGTAACAACGAGTGCTGAGGCCAGGTTGACTTCGACCACGGTGCGGTGGTAGCTGGGTTCGAGATCTTTCAAATAACTTTTGAGCAGCGGCAATGAGCTTTCGTAGTTCCATTTTCGAAAGTGCAAAAGGGCTAGATAAAATTTGGCCCGAGGGAAGTTTTTTAGAACTTTTTCCAAAATGGATTCGGCTTCTTCGAGCGCGCCAATCTCAAGCAGACAAGCGGCGTATTCTGCCCAGCTCTCTGCGCCAGACTCGAAACCCAACGATTGTTTTAATCGCAGATCGGGAAAGAGAATTTGAATGCCAATGGAAGCCTGGCTCAACCGCCAACACAAATTTGCAACTTGCGGCAAAAAGGCCTTAGGCACTTTTCCCGCAGGTATTTTATGAAGTTCCCGAGCCACTTGAGCCCCTTGGCCCTTACGAACAAGGTCGTTCCATGTGTCGATTTGAGACGTCCAATTTGCATTCACGTCAAGAATATCGGTTCATCAGGGCGCGCAGTTGAGGGATACTAGTGCTATGAAGCCAACGGGAAAAAAAATTGTCCTTTTAGCATTGCTCTTGCAGACCATCGTCTGGTTTGGACAGGGCTGTGAAGTACTGAAGTCCCAGAGTGGCAACGGCGGAGGCTATGGTGGTCTGACGCTCGACCCAGATTCCTCTTACACGGGCCAAGAGCCCTCGGAAAATTACACCGGCACGCAGGTCATCAAAGGCTATTTTCATTTTGGTGCAACGAGCTGCTCTGTCGCAAGTGGCCCCTTTGTTCAAACTGACGCCTTGATCGACGGAGTGGTCGCGCCAGTCTCTTCGGGGCTTGAGCAATTTGATGATGTCTGCGACACCACAGGGACTGCGGTTAATTACGACTCCTTAAGCATCGTTGATTTCAACAGAACTCTCGCCATTCACAATGATCAAATTTATTTCTTTTTTGATCCAGTTCCGTCAGCTGCAAGCGAGGCGCGCTACGGCGCCCTCCTGTGTCGCCAAATTGTTGAGGGTTCTGGCACTGAAGCTGACACGGGAACGGACCTGCTGATTGAATCTGTTGGCGACACCTACGTCCTTCGAGTCGTCCAAGGTCTTGCGGTCGGCACTGAGTTTCGCCGCTATCTTTCTCAACCCGTCACCATCGACCGAACTGTGCAAGGCGGAAAGGTCATCTGGTCTCGTCCCAGCATCGAGATTCAAGTTCCTGAGCAACTGGGCGTCGTGCAAGGCACTGTCAACATGACTTTGTCGACTGGATCCGTGAGCGGTGAATTTAGCTGTTTGCAAACCGCCCTGTGATCAAACGACGAGCTGTGTAAGGGTTCGGCATTTCGCTTGCACATCTGATGCAGCTCTCCGTGCGCATTCCAGATTACACAACTCTGGGTCGCAGGTTAGAAAAGGTAAGTCAAAAAATTGCCGCCAAAATTCAAAGAGGTAAGCCCGTGCATGTGGTCATCGATTCTATGGGGTTGAAAGTCTTTGGTGAAGGCGAGTGGAAAGTGCGCCAGCACGGGTATTTTAAGCGTCGGATTTGGATGCAAGGGAGCGAGACTCAAATTTCACTGCAACACAAAGCAAAAACCATCGCAACGAGACAACCATATTCGATTGCGTCGCAGTGTTGGTAAAAAGCAGTGGAAGAAAAAAACCAAGTGCTCGCGCCGGTCTTTAGCTGAGACGGCAATGTATCGCTTTAAAGTGAGTCTCGGTGAGGAACTCAGTTCCCGCAATACCGGAAATCAGGTGGCTGAGGCTATCCTCAAATGCAAAATTCTCAACATGATGCCAACACCAGCCAGTCTTGCTTCGCAAGTCGAAGTAGCGAATCAGCATGGCGGCTTTGCCGCCGCTGATTCATGCAACAAGGCCGTTTTAGTTTGTACGCCAAATTTATCAAGTCCGCTAAGGACTACTCCCTGCTAAATTGAATTCAACAGATGAGCCGGGGAGTTTGCGGATCATCAAAATCAAAAGGGGAATGAAATGAAATCACAAATCCTGAAATCAGTTTTATCTTTGAGCTTGGTTCTCTCTGCCTCATCCGCACTGGCCGCAGAGTCTTGTGACTTGAAAGCTGCTGAAAATGCACTAGTGCTGCAGGTTTTTCACGACGTTTATCAGACCGGTAAATTCTCTCGAGGGATCGCAATGGGTGGAGTGGGCGGTCGCACGACGGTAGTGGAAGAAGCTTGGGCGCAAGACGTAAATCAAGCTGTACAAGACAGTTTCAAAGCCAATGCGGCCGATCGTGAGACAATTCAAAGTTACCTGTCTCGATTTGCGAAATTTTTGGGTCGACAACTCGATTGCCCAGCTATTTATGGCCTAGAGGGGCGTCCCGTAACCTGTCCACCCGTTTTAACGGTGAAGCTGCGGGGTGCAATTCCTGCGATAGGCAAAATTCTCATCAAAGACATCAAGAATGCTGCCCGTGAACACTTGAAAGACTCTTGCTCCAGCTCAGTCGTTCCCTCTCAGCCAATGCCTTCTATGTAATATAAATTGAAATCGCGGCGGTTTCTTACGGCCGCCGCGATTTCAAATCTGTTCTCGCCAAATTTATCAGGTCCATTGATCTAAATCTTAAGTAAACTGTATGCAGACAGAGGAGGTTTTCATGAAAACCAAAATTGCCACCATCACCATGGCCTTTGCATTCGCGATCATTCTTTCGGCTTGCGGGCGCCCTATGGACTCTGGCGCTGGGAACTTAGCACCAGCTGGAGACGCCTCTGAGATTTTTTCTTCTTTTAAGCCAGCCTCTTCGAAGCTCGATGAAGTGGCGCGCCCGACAGAAGAGATCAAATCTTTTCAATTTACTTTTCGCAAAAATTTCTCGGTGGGTGCATGGTCCGTTCAATACTTTAAAGCCGAAGTCGATTTTTCAAATCCGATCCTCAAGGTGACAGGCACAGCTCAGAAAGTCACAAGTGGCGGAGGTTCCGTTAGCATTGGGGTCGGCGACAACAAAGAATGCCATGACCAGATCGCGCTCTCTGCGTCTGAGGTCACAATGATTCACACGCGACTAGATCAAATGAAATACTGCAAACCGCGATTGGCTGAGGATCTGATTTGCCCGATGATGGAAAGTCTGCAAGATCCTCACGAAGCCGCCGATTTAAAAATCGTTCGACAAACAAAGACAGACTACTTGAGCTCCAACGAATGTCTGCTCGCGCGAGATTCGACGATCGTGACTCTTTGCCAGTCAGAAACCGCCCTCGAAGATTTTTTCGCAAGCAAGATTTCTAGCGCGCTCGCTGAAAGCTGTGCCGGCGCAGAATGAGCCAGGCGAGCGGTTTTAACGGAAATTTCCCGATTTCAACTGCGGTTCAAATTGACATGACTATCAACAAACGGTCTTAAAATGGAGGTCGGTGGGGCCTCGCAAAATGAGACATAAAAAATATATAATTTCTCAGGGTTTTTCTCAAACTCCTGGACCTGACCTCCGATAAAAGTAACAGCTCTCAATCGGAGGTTCACAAAAATGCGAGTTCAAATTACGTTTAAACATCTCGATCAATCCCAGGCCCTCGAAAAATACACGGAAGAACGTTTGAATGAAGTCGCGAGGTTCCTACTCAAGGAGGCCAGCGCCCACGTTTATTTTTCGAAATTTCGTGGCCAGTTCATCGCCGAGATATCTATGAATACAAGCACCAAATACCTTCGTGGGACGGGCCAAAATCAAGACATCTATCAAGGCTTCGAAGAGGCGCTGGAAAAAATCGAAAAACAGATGATCCGCATGCGCAAGCTTCATCAGCATCATAAAAAACCGGAGCTCTCTCGCGAGGGGCGGCTCAAGAACGTGAATGTTCGTCTTGAACACCTCGTGCCTTTAAAAAAGGCGGCCTAAACTCAGTTGCACCGAGTCCTTTGCGGAGGCGGCGGGGTGAACAATCCCGTCTCCGACGCGAGTGTCACCTTGACCCATCCTAGCGTCTTTGTTACCGTGCCTTTCGAATGACAACTTCATTTTTTGTGCATTTGGAAAGGCTCTCATGAAAAATTATCTTTTCACTAGCGAATCTGTATCTGAAGGTCACCCCGACAAAATGGCGGACCAAATCAGTGACTCGGTTCTTGACGCAATTCTTGAACAAGACCCCCAGGGGCGAGTGGCCTGCGAAACACTTTTGACCACAGGACTCGTTGTCGTCGCTGGTGAGATCACCACAAAGGCTCGAGTGAATTATGCTCAAGTCGCGCGCGATGCGATCAAGCGCATTGGTTATGATGACTCTCGCAAGGGCTTTGATTACAACACTTGCGGAGTCATGATTGCCCTCGGCACCCAGAGTCCCGATATCGCCATGGGCGTCAAAGAGACGTTGAGTGATGAACAGGGCGCCGGAGATCAGGGTTTGATGTTCGGTTATGCGGTGAACGAAACGCCGGAACAGATGCCACTTTCACTTTCCATTTCACACGCTCTTGTCAAAAATCTCGCGGCTCTCCGCAAAAAAAATGTGGTCAACTGGTTGCGACCCGACGCTAAATCACAGGTGACCGTTCGCTATGAAAATGGCAAACCTGTTGGTATCGATGCCGTGGTGATTTCGACTCAGCACTCTGAAGAGGTCGAACAAAAAGGCATTCGCGATTTCATCATGGACGTTTTGATCAAAGATTCTATTCCCTCTCAGTGGTTGACGAAGGACACAAAGTTTTTTGTGAATCCGACTGGTCGATTTGTCACCGGTGGCCCTATGGGTGATGCGGGTTTGACGGGGCGAAAAATCATCGTCGACACTTACGGTGGGCACGGAGCTCACGGTGGCGGTGCTTTTTCCGGCAAGGATCCATCGAAAGTGGATCGTTCGGCCGCTTACGCCTGCCGACACATTGCTAAAAATATCGTGGCGGCCGGACTGGCCGACAAAATTCTCGTTCAAGTGGCCTACGCAATTGGCGTGGCGGATCCTGTGAGCATCACGGTCAATGATTATGGCACCAGCCAACTCGGATCTGAAAAGCTCGAAAAAGCTGTGCGCAAAGTATGGAGCCTAAAACCTTCGCACATCACTCGAGACTTTGATTTGTTGCGACCCATTTACAAGAACACAGCCGCTTATGGCCATTTTGGTCGCAATGAAGAGGGTTTCACATGGGAAAAAACAAACAAAGTTGACCAGCTCAAAGATGTCGTGAAGAGTCTCTAGAGTGCCAACGGATCCCAAGCTCATTCGCAACTTTTCTATCATTGCCCACATCGACCATGGTAAATCCACCTTGGCCGATGGCCTTTTGCAAGAGACCGGATCGTTAACCGCGCGCGAGCAAAAAGACCAATTTCTCGACAATATGGAACTTGAACGAGAGCGCGGGATCACTATCAAAGCGCAGTCCGTTTGTTTGCCTTACAAAGCCAAAGACGGGCAGCTCTACCAATTGAATCTCATCGATACACCGGGGCACGTGGACTTCAGTTACGAAGTCTCTCGCTCACTGGCGGCTTGTGAAGGGGCCATTCTTGTTGTCGACGCCGCCCAAGGGGTGGAGGCTCAAACTCTTGCGAACGTTTTTCTGGCGATCAACAACAACCTCGAAATTTTACCAGTCTTAAACAAGATCGACTTACCAAGTGCCGATCCCGAGGGCGTTAAAAAGCAGATCGAAGACGCCATCGGCCTCGACTGTTCAGAGATCATTCATGCCAGTGCCAAAGAGAAAATTGGCATCGCGGATATTCTTGAAGCCGTCGTCAAAAAAGTGCCGCCTCCAAAAGCCAATCGAGCTCTTCCGCTTCGCGCGTTGATTTTCGATTCCTGGTTTGATGTCTACCAAGGTGTGATTGTATTGGTCCGTTTGATGGATGGCACGGTCAAAAAAGGCGATCGAATTCGATTCATGGCAACCGCCCGTGATTATGAAGTTCTGAAGTTGGGCAAAAACATGCCATTTCCCGTCGGAGTTGAAAGCTTAGACGCCGGTGAAGTGGGATTTGTCATCTGCGGGATTAAAGACATTCGCGACGTGCGTGTCGGTGACACCGTCACTACAACGAAAGGTGGCGCGACCGAAGCTCTGCCTGGTTTTCAACGGATCAAACCGATGGTTTTCGCGGGGATTTTTCCTATTGAAGCGAATGACTACGAAAATCTCAAGGTGGCGCTGGACAAACTGGCCCTCAATGACTCTTCACTCACCTTCGAGGTCGAGAAATCCACGGCGCTCGGGTTTGGTTACCGCTGCGGATTTTTGGGATTGCTCCACATGGAGATCGTGCAAGAGCGACTGGAGCGAGAGTTCAATTTAAATTTGATCACCACGGCACCAACGGTGGTTTATCGACTCACCAAAACGGACGGCACAAAAATGTTTCTGGAAAACCCAGCACAGATGCCGGAAGAAAGCGCCATTGCTTTGATGGAAGAGCCCTTTGTAAAAGTCACTATTCACACTCCGACCGATTACATCGGCGTCATTTTGAAGCTCTGTGAAGACAAGCGTGGTCTTCAGCAAAAGATGGATTACGTCACCGAAAAGAAAGTCATCATTGAATACAAACTTCCCATGAATGAAATGGTGATGGATTTTTACGACCGCCTGAAATCGCTGACTAAGGGTTATGCCTCGCTCGAGTACGAGTTTATGGATTTTGAAGAGGCCGATCTGGTGAAGATGGATGTTTTGATCAACGGCGAGCCCATTGATGCCCTTTCCCTCATTCTTCATCGCAGCAAGGCCCAGTTTCGGGGCCGGGCTCTGACTGAAAAAATGAAAGAGCTGATTCCGCGACAGCAGTACCAAGTCGCTATTCAAGCGGCCATTGGTTCCAAAATTGTCGCTCGTGAAACCTTGGGAGCTTTGAGAAAAGACGTGACCGCTAAGTGTTATGGTGGTGATATTTCGCGGAAGCGCAAACTTTTGGAGCGGCAAAAAGAAGGTAAGAAGCGGATGAAACAAATCGGCAGCGTCGATGTTCCGCAAGAAGCTTTCCTCGCCATCCTGAAGGTTGAGGATTAAAAACGCAACGCGGGACCAGCAACACTAAAAAGGTGGAGCCTCAAATGTCGACGTACAAGGGTTGGAACTTCAAGGAAAAAAAATTTTGGACGGAAGGTTATGGCTCGATTGCCGGCGCGATTCTGATTGCGCTCTTCATTCGTTGGGCCTTTCTCGAAGCCTATGTGATCCCTTCGGGCAGTATGTTTCCATCACTGATGATCAACGATCACATCTTCGTTAACAAATCGGTTTATGGGTTGCGGATGCCTTTCAGTGAAAAGTGGTTGGTGAAATTCACCGAACCCAAGCGGGGCGAAGTCATTGTTTTTAAATACCCTCGAGACATGAAAATCTTTTTCATCAAGCGAATTGTCGGCTTGCCAGGCGATAAGATTTTTTATGAAAATGGCACGCTCTACATCTACGATCAAATTGTTGAGAAGAAAAT
>CALCCV010000056.1 GCA_937900305.1 uncultured Pseudobdellovibrionaceae bacterium
CCCCTCGACTTCCGGTGTAGTAAGTGCGAAAGATTTTTTTTCCATTGCGAACAAAAACGCTGAGGACATGTTCGCGATTTCCATCGATCCCAAGATCTTCGTTGAATGAATTTTTCCAGGCAGAGTACCAAGGAACTTTCCAACCCATCCGTTTGTGATGTCGTTTGATGCTTTTGAGCGGTGCGTGAGACACCAGCGCCATTGAGGTGTCGCGGGCATGCAAGTGTGCCAGGTGAGGAATTTGATCTCCGAAAAAAGAGCAGCCTCGGCAAAAAGTGTCATCTTTGGGGTGATACATGAAATGATAGAGGATCAGTTGTCGCCGGCCTTCGAAAAGATCCAAAAAATTCGCTGAGCCGCCGGGTCCTTCAAAAACGTATTCTGAAGACATCTCTATCATCGGCAGACGTCGTCGTTGGGCATTTAAACGATCACGTTCGCGGATGTTCTTTTTTTCTTTGAGCCGAAATTTTTCCACGGCTTTACGAAATTCTTTTTCAGAAACTACACTTGGCAATTCTTTTCGACTCATAAAATTCTCCTAACTTCGGATCTAATCCTCGCTCACTAAAAATGGCGAGTCAAAAAATCAATGAGTCTTTGTGTTTTCTATGATTTGTCGCCGAAGACAGGTGTTAAAAAGTTCGACACGTCAACTGACCAACTCAGTTCAGTTGCGGTTGGCCACCAGTGACCAGAGATTCATTTGAGTCTGAAATCCTGATTCAGAAAGGTGTTTTTGAAGGCTGAGCTTGTTAGGTCCGTCTTCGTCGTGGCTACCGAAGTATTCGATAAAATCGGATTGGGCGATTTCTGTTTTCAGATCTTCGATCAGGTAGGGTTCGGACCAAACTAACACGCGGAGATTGTCTTTGGCCTTGGCTTCGATGATCAGAGAAGCAGCTAAATCTCGAGTGGGACCACGCCGGAGAATCCACAAGTGTCGACAGGGACTTTCGCAGCGGGTTGAGTTGTCGCGGGCGAGGTTTCGAAAAGGTCCACCAAAAAAATCATAGCGAGAACGCTCAACGCCCCAGTTGCTATGGAGGGCTGGCCACAACAGTGTCGAGAGGATCAGAACGCGCGCCAACCTGGAACGCCAGAACGTCTGTGACTGTTTTAAAACGGCCACGAAATAAAAAATTCCCAGACTGACCAACCAACCCAAGGCGGGCAAAGCCATTGTGTAGTAACGAATTCGATGCAAGTGTTTATCAATAATTAAGGCCATTAGCATCACGGCCGCAACAGTGGCTCCGAGAAAAATAAAAAGCTCAACCAAAAATCTTCGCCGCTCAGGCTGACGACGCCACATTTGGACAAGACCACACACCGCCAATCCAAAAATCGCTCCCGAAGCAACAAACTCCAGAGTCGAATGACTGGCCGAGATCAATTTTAAGAAATTAAAAAAGACAGCCTTTAAGTCGGCGAGAGGCCCGAGGTAGCCATGATCTTGATCGGGACGGGCGTGTCGTTGCGCGAGATAGTATGGCCATACCAAAATCGCAGATAGAATCAGGGGAACCAGACTGACGGCTTTGCTCAACAAGATCTCGAACCGTCGTCTTGACGTTTGAGCCCTTGCCAGTTCGATCAAAGAAAAAATCGAAATCATCAGTGCGCCGATGAAGCCACCTAAAAAGTTAGTCAGGAGACTGAGGCCCAGTACAGTGGCTTCGCCGAAATTCCAGAAGGGAATATACTTTCTTTTGGTTTCGAAGTTGACACGAACACGAAACCAAAACTGAAGGAGTAGCAATAAATTTACAAATAGGTAGGGGCGAGCTTCCACCGAAAAAAAGAAACAGCCAGACATGGCCGATGAAAAAGCGATGACAAAAAGCTCCTCTCGGCGATCCACTTTTTGTAGTTTGCAAATTTGGTGAATAACGAACATAGAAATAAACCAACAGAGCGTCGAAAAAAAGCGCAACCAAAACAACGTGTTGCTTGTGAGATCTGCCCACGCTTTCAGGGCCCAAAAATAGAGAGGTGGGTGAACGTCGCGCCGTCGAAGGTCGTCGCCGATGGTCGAAAAATCAATCGTTGCTGCAAAACGAGCTTTCAACTCGGCTATCGACACAGCTGCCTCGGGGAAATTCATATCCGCGAGGCCAGCAATCGTAATCAATGTCAGGGATTCGTCGTGATCAACTCCTCGTTCAACAAGGGCGGGGAGATGTGCAAGCATCAAGGCGACGATCAAAAAAAAATAGCTATAAGACTTCAAACTGTTGGAGTTTCTTATTTTTGGACGGGTAAGATCGCCACAACGGTGAGCTCGTCTTTCACACCGACGCCCATGTACTTAGTGCCTTCGACTTTGTAGTCGGAAAGTTTCAACGGGAACGTCGCTTCAACCTTGTCTCCTTTGATGACGTAAGTGCCGCTGATCGGTTTTTCGATTCCACGAATTTTTACTTTGCCCGTGCCTTTGCCGTTTTCGCCAGTGGCAGAGATTAACACGGCTTCAGGGAATTTTGCAGTCTCAAGTTTGTCTTGGGTGTGTTTGTCTCTCAGTTCAATGCCAGTCTTGAGTGTTTTCAAATTCACTACGATATTTTCGGCTGAAATTTTTGTGCCTTGAACTTTCACCGCACCTTTAACGTCAGACGTTGTACCGATGAAGTTCCCGGCCGGAGAAAGTTTGAACGTCACGCTCACTTGAGCGACCGCAAAACTTGAAAACAAAAGAATTAGCGAAGTTGATGTAAAAGCCTTGATGAAATTCATGGGAATGCCTCCGTATTTGGAAAATGGTCTTTAAGAAAGAGTATGGCACAGTTGCGCAATGAATCGAAGCAGTTCTCGTCGGAGGTCTTATTTTGTAGCGGATTCGATTGTCTAGATCTTTGTCGATTATGGCTCGAATAAGTCCTTGGAATGGGTTTCCTTGCGGAGCGACTTGTAAGACAAATGACTTGTTGGCTAGGTTTGGAGCTATCCATAGGAGGATGTATGAGTCGATGTCTGAGTCTCAGGCCCAGTTTATTTCTTTCAGCGATCGCGGCAGTTTTTTTGAGTGCCAGTGCAAGTTTTGCTGGTATCGAGCCAGGGGTTTACTCAGGCCTCAATGAGGCCGGGAGTATCTGCACTATGACGGTGGGAGAAACCTATTTCGAAAACAATGTTCCACACCCTTTGAATGAGCGGATCAAAATTGAAATCGATGGTTTGGCACTTTTGGTGCGTCACCCCTCGGTCATCAATGTGGCTGAATCGGTAGCGGGTTTTGATCACGATCATTTTGAAGCCATTGTGCCAACGCCCACCGGAGCAAAGGCCTTTGTTATCGATATGAGTCACGTCGCCGGGTCCGAGGGTCCATTGCGCTTTACGTCCATCGAAAACTTTTGGCGGGAAGGTCGAAAAGTGAAAGTCACTTGCGATCGCCTCACACGCCCATAAAGTCTTAAAATTTCCTGTGGGCTAATTGAGTTTAACCTTAGTGCTTTGGACGCCTTTGCCTTCGATGTCTTTGATTTCCAAAAGCACTTCGCGAGCGGACCAGTTGATGGTTACGAAACCAAAGTTTTCAGGATTGAATGGTGGTGCCAAATAGCTGGGGTCTGACTCTTTTAGGTCTCCAGGGCGATTAAGGCTTGAGGCGGTCAGATCATAGATCGGTCCAAATGCTTTGACCTCTTGCTTGGCGATCGCTGCTAGATGCCGATCGCCGCTGAGAACAATTAAATTTTTAACTTTCGTTTTGGCCAGCAAATCAAAAAATCGTTTTTTTTCATGGGGAAAATTCGCCCATTTTTCAAAACCTGGAGTTTCAGCCACAAACTGAATACTTGAAATTAAAAATCTCACGTCCGCCGGTTCTTTGAGTTGCGCCTCGAGCCACCGCCACTGCTTTTCTCCCAATAGAGTGGTGCTGGTGTCCGTCGTCGGCAAAAATTTAATCAGTGGTTGCGAAGTGTCTTCGTTTTTTTTCAAAGGACTGCGGTAAGACCGGGTGTCGAGCATAATAAACTGAACTCGTTGTTGCGCTTGCTTTTGCGCAGGTACTGACACTGATTTTCTTCTTCTGGAAGATTTTTTTGTCGGAATTTGGGTCGGGCCAATGATTTTCGCATAGTAAAGGCCATCCTCCAGCTTCCACGGGAGGTAGTCCTTCACGAAACGCCAGTAGTTCAAGAAGGCACCTCGCGCCACCCCTTTTTCAGGGTTGTCTGCACCGCCATCGTTTTGACCAAAATCGTGATCGTCCCACGTCACTAAGAAGGGAACTTTGGATCTGAGATTGCGATATCCCTCAATGCGATCCAGTTTTTTATATTGATCTGAGATCGGCTTTTGCTCAGGTTTGCTTGCATAGACGTTGTCACCGATGAACAAAAACAAGTCTGGGTGCGCCCCTTGGATGGCCGACCAAATGGGCTGATCCTCGTCCTGGTTGGCGCAAGACCCGACGGCAAATTGAGAAATGACTTGATCGAGATCCAAGCCCCGAGGCTGCAGCGGGCCAGGTCCATGGGACACGGATGATGAGTCGCCGGATTCACTCGAGGAATTTGATGTCGAATTTAATTTTGATTTCGAGGAAGAGGACGAGGCGCAGGACACAACCGCGCTACAGAAAATAGCTAAAGAAAAAAATTGAAGAACCAAACGACGAATAAAATAACGAGATGAGATTGAACTTGAGGTTTTCATTCCTCTACTTTGCAATCTCTCTCGGGGGAGTGTCAAATATCAGTGCATTTCTCAGTGCATTTCTTCGCGCGGAATTTTTTGAACTCCATCGCGAGTCACGCGAACAGTTTGCGAATGTTTGTTGTCGTACTCTTTCAAATAACCGGATTCGCGGGCGTCGGCTTCGTTCATTGAACCAAAGGCCGTTTCGTCGTAAGTCACCCCTTCATCAGTGTCACTTTCGATGTCGCCGTTGAGGGCATTGGCAATGACTTCATCAATCGACTCATCGTCGCTTTCGTCGTCCAGCGAAAAGTCGTCTTGCAAGTCCGCAATCGGAGTTCGCGGAGCTTTTGCCAATCCTCGATGAATGAGATCTTCATCCGTTTTTAAATTGACCTCTTCCAGACCGCCTGGAGTTTCGTCCGGAAATTCGTCAGAGAGGTGGTGGCCTTGAGCATTGGCATCGGCAATGCGCACCGATCGATCCATCTGCGACTTCAGATCCCGACCGGTCGACATGTCTTCCACGGCCGCTTCTTCCAAATCGACCGAGCGGCTGCGTTTTAGAAAACGACCGGATTGACCGAGTTTTGGTTCGGTGCCAAGAGCCGTTTCGTCTTGATCAGAGAGAATCAGATTTTCATCGTTCTCTTGAGTGTCCCTCTCGACAGCTTCACCGTCGTTGGCACCATTCATCTCAACTTCGTTCTCAATTTCGTTGGCGTTTTGTGAAGCCATGAGCACCTCCATACTCTCCAGTGAACGCCTTCCTATTCGAAATTCAAATGAATTGCACAAACACCGAAGAATGACACCATTGAGGGCCAGGAGTTTTGTTGTCTGCCAGGGAAACAAGAAAAAGCAAGAGGCATGGACCTATGTCCGATGCCCTATGCCATCTGTCTTTTTATCTGCGGTCAGAGATGGGGATCACTTTGCGTTGAGGAGCTCCGATGTATTCGCTCAAGGGGCGAATGATGCGGTTGTTGGCCACTTGCTCCATGATGTGAGCCGACCAGCCCGTTGTTCGCGCCATCACAAAAATGGGAGTGAAAAAATCAATTTCAAAACCCATCATGAAATACGCAGGACCCGCTGGAAAATCGAGATTGGGATAAATCTTTTTCTTCTCGACCATGACTTTTTCAAGTGAGTTGTACATTTGCATCCACTTTTGTTCGCCGATGGTGTCGGCCATCACTTGGGCGTACTTTTTCATGGTGGGAACGCGCGAGTCGCCTGATTTGTAAACGCGGTGGCCAAAGCCCATGACTTTTCGCTTTTGCGCAAGGGCGTCGATCATCCACTGTTCAGCTTTCGCAGGGTCGGCAATCTCTTTCATCATGTGCATGACTTGTTCGTTGGCTCCACCGTGCAAAGGGCCCTTCAATGCCCCGATTCCAGCGACGGTGGCGCTGTACAAATCAGATTCTGTCGAAGCCACCACACGGGCTGTGAAGGTGGATGCGTTAAAGCTGTGTTCGGCGTACAATATCAAAGAAACATCAAAAGCTTTGACGATTTTCGCATCGGGAACTTTTCCGAAACACATGTGAAAAAAGTTTTCCGACAAAGTCAGATCAGCTTTTGGGGCAATGTACTCTAAACCTTTTTTAAAACGATAGTCAGCTGCTACCATTGTAGGAATTTTCGCAAGCAACAAAATCGCTTTGTCCAAGTTCGTCGCTGGAGACTTATCCCACACGCGAACATCTTCACAACCTAAGTAACTAACGGCCGTGCGGATTGAGTCCATGGGATGACAGTTGTGTGGGAGAGCCTTGATCACACCCAAAAGATTTTTTGAAATTTCGCGGTGACCGCGCTCCAATTTTTCAAAGTCTTTGAGCTGCTGAGTGTTTGGCAGTTCGCCGTTGTACATCAAATAAGCGACTTCTTCAAAACGGCAGTTTTCGGCCAGATCTTGAACGGGATAGCCTCGATAGACCAAAGAGTTCGTTTCGGCGTTCACTTTTGAAACTGACGAAGTGTCGATGACCGATCCTTCGAGGCCTTTTTTGGTGTTCACTTTTTCAGGTTCTGGAACGTAGTCGGGATTGACGTAATTTTTATCCATCAGTTTCTCGCTTTCTTAAAAGATTCACAAGGTCAAGGTTCACAAGGTCGCTAGTGCAGGACTAGCTCAATTTAAAATTGTAAATCGACTGATCAAAGGTGCTGTACTCTTCATAGTGGGTCAGCTCGTAAAGCTCTTTGCGGTGTTGCATATCATCCAAGATTCCTTCTTGAGATCCGTTTTGCATGATGTGCGTAAGGCCACGCTCGATGGCCTTCATTGCCAATCGCAACGTTGTCACCGGATAAATCACGATGTTGTAACCCAAGTCCCGCAACTCTTTCTGGCTGTAGATCTTGCCTTTGCCAAACTCGGTCATATTCGCCAGGAGCGGTACCGATATGGCTTTGCGAAACGCTTCGAACTCCTTTTCACTTTCCATCGCTTCGGGAAAGATGACATCGGCCCCGGCGTCCACATAGGCTTTCGCGCGTTCAATCGCTTTGTCGAGACCTTCCACGGCGCGGGCATCCGTTCGGGCGATCAACACAAAATTATTGTCCAGGCGTTTGCCGAGGGTTGCGGCCTTCACTTTTTTCACCATCGCTGAAGTTTCAACAACGGCTTTGTTGTCGAGATGGCCGCAGCGTTTGGGATTTTCTTGATCTTCTAAGTGACAGCCGGCCAAACCCATTTCAATCAACTCTTGCACCGTGCGAGTGCAATTCATGGGTTCACCAAAGCCCGTGTCGGCATCGATGATCGAAGGCAACGCCGTCACACGAGCGATCTGGCGGCCGCGCTGCGCGACTTCTGGCAGTGTCGTCAAACCAATGTCTGGATAACCCAAATCATTCGCCAGGACACTTCCCGAAATGTACACGCCCTCAAAACTCATCTTTTCAACTTGCATGGCCACGAGGGGCGAAATGGCGCCGGGAAATCGCAGCAGGTTGCCCGACTTCAAATTGCGGCGGAGATTGATGCGTTTTTCGGTGGCCGTCAGAGTGGGAAATAACATCAGAAAATTCCTTTCGTATCGCGAGCGTTGAGAGTCAATTTTTCGATGGTCATTTGCACGTTCAATTCTTGCACCTGTTTGGCGCTCAGATTCGGCAAGTTTTCAACCAGCTGCAAAAAGCGTTGGCGTTCATCTTTGGTGATCCACGGCTCGGTCAAAATATCAAACTTGCGAATATAGTCGGCGCGTTTGAACGGCTTTGCTCCGGCGGGATGGGCGTTGGCCACACCCAATTCGTCGACGATCTTTTCGCCATTTTTCAAAAAGATTTCTACGCGGCCACCGAAGCGCTTTTTTTGCGGATCAGAGTCGTGATAAGCTTGGGTCCACTGCGCCTCCTCGACGGTGGAAATTTTGTGCCAGAGCGCAACAGTTTCGGGTCGGTTGGCGCGTTCGGGAGTGTATGAGTTCACGTGGTGCCAGCCGCCGTCTTCCAAAGCGACTGCAAAAATGTACATGATGGAGTGGTCTAGAGTTTCGCGCGAGGCCTTGGGATCCATTTTTTGTGGATCGCCGGCGCCAGTCCCGATCACGTAGTGCGTGTGGTGAGAAGTGTGAATCACGATTTTATCAATGGCTCCAAAGTCTTTTACTTTGGGTTTCATGCGGGCAGCTAAGTCAATTAAAGCTTGAGACTGATATTCGGCAGAGTGCTCTTTGGTATAGGTTTCGAGAATAGCCCGTTTCTCTTCGCCCTTTTCAGGAAGGGGAACTTCGTAGCGGCCGTCTTTGCCGTCGAGCATGTAAGCGATGACAGAGTCTTCGCCTTCATAAATTGGAGAGGGTGCACCTTCGCCGCGCATGCAACGGTCCACCGCTTCAATGGCCAACTTTGACGAGTGCGCTGGAGCATAGGCTTTCCAACTTGAGATTTCTCCCTTGCGACTTTGGCGTGTGGAAAAACTCACGTGCACAGCCTGTTGCACCGCTTGGTAAGCGATCTCGGTTGGTAAACCCAAAAGCGTTGAAATTCCCGCTGCCGAAGCTGGGCAAAGATGGGCGATGTGATCTTTTTTGTGTTTGTGCAAGCAAATGGCTTTCACAAGATTGACGTGAACTTCGTAAGCGGTGACGGCCCCTTTTAGAAGGTCTGCGCCGGATTTTCCCAATTGCTGGGCGACAGCTAAGATCGGTGGAATATTGTCACCCGGGTGAGAGTAGTCGGCGGCTAAAAATGTGTCATGATAATCAAGTTCACGCACCGCTGTCCCGTTCGCCCAGGCGGCCCACTCGCAATCAAACTTTTGAGAGTTGGGCATGCCAAACACCGTTGCCCCACCCACTCGCGGATGTGCTAAAGCCTGCGCTCTGGCGCTGATCTGCAATCGTTATGGCTTGACATCAACGAGTGGGTTGACTTCCATTTCTTCAGCGAAGCGATTCACGGC
>CALCCV010000057.1 GCA_937900305.1 uncultured Pseudobdellovibrionaceae bacterium
AAGCTATTGAGGCGACAAAATTTTCGAATAAAAAATTCAGCCAAAGGAACGACGTCTTCAGGTCTCTCGCGCAAAGGTGGAACTTTGATCGGGATCACATTCAGACGGAAAAACAAATCTTCCCGGAAATTTCCTTTTCGCACTTCACTCAAAAGATCCTTGTGCGTGCCAGCCAAAAATCGCACGTTGATTTCGCGATATTGATTTTCACCCAAACGTTTAATCATCTTTTCTTGAATCACACGCAAAAGCTTGGCTTGCAAAAACATACTCATGTCACCGATCTCGTCCAAGAACAAAGTGCCACCTTGCGCTTCTTCGAAAAGGCCCAGCTTCTTATCGCTGGCACCGGTGAAGGCTCCTTTGGCATGCCCAAAAAGTTCGGACTCCAGCAAATTTTCGGGAATTGCAGAACAATTGATCGCAATGAACGGCTTGTCTTTACGTGGACCTGAGTTGTGGACCAAGCGGGCAATCACTTCTTTTCCCGATCCACTTTCGCCCGTGATTAAAACATTGGCGGTGGAACTCGAAATCCGTTTCGCGAGCTCAATGGAGGCCAAAAACCGTGGACTTTTTGCGACCAGTCCTTCGGGCTGACCTTTCGAAACATTGAGGGCCACGCGCAGATCTCGATTTTCCTCCTGCATGTTGCGAAAGTGAAAGGCCCTGCGCACACTGACCATGAGTTGCGGAAACGGAATGGGCTTCACCACGAAGTCGTAAGCCCCAGCCTCGATCGCCTCGACGGCGTTATCTAAGCTCGAATCCGCGGTCACCAAGATGATCGGAAGTTGCGGCTCGATCTCTTTCATTTTTTTGATGAGCTGCAGTCCACTCAATCCCGGCAACATCAAATCGGTGATCAAAACTGACTCTTCGCGAAATAGCTCTGGATGCTCGAGCAACGCTTCGGCATTTTCAAAACTGCGAACGACCAGACCCTTTTGTTTAAAAAAGGCTGTCACCAATTCGCGAATCTCGAGATCATCGTCGACAAACAATATTGTAGGATTTTCGGCTGGGTTTTCGTTGGTTTTCATATTTTCACCTATATCACGTCAGGAGTTTTGCCCCAAGCAATGAGTTCAAAATACGGGGAATATTTCCCATCAGGCAATATTTTTCAAGTGGGCCTAGTGAAATGACAAACTTGCCGCCTCAAACTCACTTGGCACCTTCATTGCTCTTTCGATCTCTCCGTGACCTCCACAGATTGGCGAGAGGGCCAAAATCCTCAAGCGGTGGTCGTTGATTTTCCTACAAACAAAATGAAATGAGAAAAGGGGATTTTATGTTGAGAGCCGCGATTGTATTCTTCGTATTGGCCTTGGTTGCAATGATTTTGGGTGCCAATAACATTGCTGGAATGTCTGCAGAGATCGGTAAACTGTTGTTGTTCGTATTCTTGGCTTTGGCTGTTGTGAGCTTCGTGGTTTCCTTGGTCACAGGAAGAGGTGTACGTCGCATTCCTTAGATCCCATTCCTAAGACCTAGATCGACCATGGATCGACCATGCGTCGGTCATGACGGATCTGCAATTGAGTTCAATTTTTAATTAACACCTGAAGGAGTTTCCTATGAAAAAAAAGATGACTGTGGCTACGCTGATGAGTGGTTTGAGCCTTTTCGCCGCGGGCCCAATGGCTTCGGCCAATGAATCTGGTGGCTTGTTCGTCGAACCAGCGGTGATTTACCAAAATACAGACAACACCCTAAGTGCGCCTATCGCTGGTAGCTCAGACGGCACGAGCTCTGGTCTTGGAATTGGCGCAAGGATTGGTTTGCACGCCAGCGAGGTTTTCTTTCTTGCGGCTGACATACGATATGCACGTCCAGAGTTCAAAAATGATTTTCTCAGCTATCAAGCCGACGGCAGCGCTTACAGCGTAGGACCTACAGTTGGAGCGCAAATGCCGGTGGTGGGTTTGCGAGTCTGGGGAACTTACGTCGCAACCGGGGAGTTCAATCCAGATGCCTCCAATGGAGTCGACTATAAATTCTCCGATCTCACCGGCTACCGAGCGGGTGCAGGCTTTCGCATCATGGCCGCAAGCGTGAATTTGGAATACCAAGAGCTCACTTACAATAAAACAGACGTCTCCGCCATTGGCGGAACCGCCAGTTCGGACGATGTGGACCTAAAAGACAAAGGCTTTTCTCTCAGCGCCTCATTTCCGATTGAACTGTGAGCTGAGCAAAGCACCTAAGTTTTTCTGAGAACTGAAACCAAAAAGCGCGAATCGAAAGACTCGCGCTTTTTTTATTCCTTTCTATCTCTTTCGAATTTGGGTTGATCGTCTTTCGCTCACTCAGCTTCGAATCTCGACGATAAATTCCTAACGTCACATTCATATCAAAATAGTCACACGCTTTGCCACACGGAGGTGCTGGGTGCGATGGACATTTTTGTCGTCGTTTTCGACCCGGTTTGATCTCACGCGGGAAGCTTCAGACCTGGTTGCCGCAATATCATTCAATATCATTGATGCAATTTTGCGACTGGACGAATAGCGAGGCTCTGCCCATTGGACTCGCAACACGGATGCCAACAGCACTCCCTATGACAGAGTCAAACGCTTTTGGCACTGCAATTGCTTTATTTAGGGGGAATGGAAGACTCGGGGCAGGCTTCCACACCTGACATTCGAGGAGCTTTATCAGTAGCACCTCCACCACCAAAGGAGTTCTTATGAATAACGACACCATCAAAGGAAATTGGAACGAATTAAAAGGAAAAGTTCGCCAAGCTTGGGGCCGCCTGACAGATGACGAAGTGGCAGAAACCAAGGGCAACTGGGAAGAACTCAGTGGCAAAATCCAAAAGACCTATGGCTATACAAAAGATCAAGCTCAAGAAGAAGTTGATAAATTCAAAGCGACGCACAAACTTTCTTAGTTTCTCGTCAGACTTAACTTATAAAAGTCGACGATTGTCTCATCTTTAGCTCAGTCCAATCGCAAAGCGAACACTTCAAAACCCGGGATCAACATCCCGGGTTTTTTGTCGATGGAATTTTCGAAGTTTTTCTATTTTTTTTCTGGCAGGACTATTCCACCTCTTAAAAAACGATAGAATAAAGTATTGGAACTCTTTTCTCTTCTTCGAAATCTGGATGACAAATGCTGCTAATGCCTGCTGACCGCTTTTTACTTCGATACAGCTTTCACGTAATTACTATTTCAATCTTGGCAATCACCGGTTGCGCTCATAAAAAATCTGGCTTGCCTCCTTCAGAAAATTCGCCGATTTCAAAAAAAAATCCTATCCAACCCAGAACCACAGCCTCTGATGAGACAATGAAATCTCGTACACAACCCGCTCCGCAAGGTCCCGCCGTATACCAGGAAAGTTTTCCTGTTTTGGCGAGATGTGATGCCGATGGATTTATTTATGAGGCCACGGTGAACTCAGATCTTGACCAGGGTGATAGCGATCAACAGATCGAGCCTGTCACCATCAGATTCCTCGAAGAATCCTTTAATCAATCTTGTACCACCTTGATTCCATCCGATCAGGTACAGGCTCTCGTCGAAGTGCAAAGCCTTGTCTACGAGCCTGAGTTTCTATTCGGATTGGTCAAAGGCAGTCGGCGCCCCTATAAGACGGGAGATCGTGTTCAGGCGTTATGTGCTTACGAATTTCGACCGGCAAAAATCTTGCGCTTGACTTCCATCGGCTATGCTCTTCTCCAATTTGATGACGAAATTCAAAATGCAAACTGTGGTGACAAATTCAATCGCTACCTCAGCATAAAAGATCTCCAACCAGAAGAGGCGAAAAAGAAAAAAAGTCCAAAGAACCCATAAAGCCTGCCGGTGATCCACCTCCGTAAATCCATTTTTCGCGTCAAACTTTTTTTGCATTTTATTTACTGCGGCAGATGAAGTCGTCGAAGCGATGTCGCCTCAAATCCCTCTCCGTGGCTGACATTTACGAGTTTGCGTTTGCCGCCCCAAACATTTAAAACGTGAGCCATGCGAAGATACTGGTTACCCGAAGATAAAATTGGCCAAACTCAAATCGTCATTGATGGC
>CALCCV010000058.1 GCA_937900305.1 uncultured Pseudobdellovibrionaceae bacterium
ATGTTGGATCTCGCCAGATATTTCGAGGCTCGCAAACAAAAGGGATACTTCATCAAAGATCCAAAAATTTTAAATCGGGGACTGGCCGAAGTTTTTGTCACGCGCTTGAAGGCCAGCAATCTGTGGACCATTGACTTCGACAATCTCAACTTTCTCAGTGCGTTTGATGACTCTGAGATGGAGTTTATGGCTGCGGCAGAATTGGATTACGGCGCCAAAGAGTTTATGGTGAAGATGGAAAAACATTTTAGCTTGCAAAAAATGCCGACAGATCGAGATCTGGCCTTCGATTTGGTTTGGAGCTTGGCCGGTCGAACCATGACAGGGGAAGTGATTTATCCCTCGGGCGGATTTCGGGCTCCTGGTCTCCATTGCCAAACGAGCTTCTGTGCGATGACGGGGCAGACTCAACTCTATTCTTCGCAAGGCCAAGTGAACCAAGATCCTCTCAGCGGCAAAAGAGTGTTTTTGGTTGCAGGAAGTTCAACGGCCTGGTGTGAACGACTCGTGCAACTTTGTTTCCGTCAGCGGGCTCAGGAAGTGGTCGTGATCACTTTTCCAAACTCCACGGGTCTGCACATGACCAAACGGATGAAGGACTGGCAAAGTCAAAACTGCAAACAACTCGCTTGGTCTGATACCCGCTATGACGAGGCTTTGCAGGAAGCTCGAAAAACATTTGGCAACCCAGATGTGGTTTTCAGCATGCCTTTGGAACTCCAAAATGTGAAATTCCTGAAGGATCTCAATTTCAAAGCATTGCCAAATTTGCAGGAATTTCGCGAAATTTATGACAATCACCTAACGCAACAATTTCAATCCGCCAAAGCCACATCTCATTTTCCAAATTGTCAGGTTTTTTTACTGGGTGGACTTGACCGGTGTGACACCGCGATGGCCAGCGCGATGCATGGGTTGGTTGTCAATTCGCTTCGTCACCTCAGCCTTTGCGCTGGCAAAGAAGCCCTGTACTTGGGCCACAATACGTCTTTTTATCAATTTGATTTGGCCGAAGGCATGGAAAATTTGATGCCGTATTTGATGTTGGCCGGTCGAAGATTGCAAATGGCCTTTGCGTTGAACCAAGCAGCGTGAGGCAAGACTGCGCCCATTTTTGTGTCTTTCTTCTTTATATCTTTCTTAAGGTCGATAGACGCAGCGGAAACCTAAGGCTGATAAGCTGTTGTCGATTTGATTTGCAAGACTGGCGGCGAAGACGCCCGCATTGATGCCTGCGGCCCAGCTGCCACCCCTATTTAATCCTCCCGAAGCGAAATTGATGTGAGCTTCGCCGAAGCCTCCGAAATTTCCACTGTTGAGTGATGAATAATTTCCGGCTGGGCCGAATTCATTTTTGGCGCTGAGTAAAAACGGAGCCACATTTGTCACCAAACTGATCATTTCATTTTTACCGCGAACGGTGCTGTTATCGTCTTGCAACCATTCGCGGACGTTGCCACCAATGTCCCAGAGGATCGAACCATCCGCCAATTTATGAGTTCGACGTTGGTCACTCCAAATCGCAAGAGAACAGGTTTGACCGGTGTCAGAACAACTTTGATTGTCATCTGTCGAAGCCGCGAGGGATTGATTCGGCACTCCGTCTGAGTGGCCTCGGTTCAGGCCACCAACAGATCCCACGGTTCCTTGATCCCAATTTTCTGCGACCATTTCAATATTGCGAGCGAGCGTTTGCCACTCGAGATTGGTCAGCAAATCAAATGCGGCGCCGTTAGTTTGACAGGCGATCCTGGCGGCATTGCGAGTGATATTGACCCAAGGAAAACCAGAGACTTGCGAAACTCCCGCGCCACCACTTTGCTTGGCTTCGTACTTTGCCACACAGAATCCGCGATCGGTGTAACCACTCAACGCCGGGACGAACTCATAGCTGGTGGGACATTGGACGGCTTTCCAGCTTTCATTTGTCAGCACCGCCAAAGTTTGGGCATCCGTTGTTTTGGCGCGAACTGAATAATAGTAAACACCGCCATCTAACAAATTGAGACCGGTGTGTTGATAGCTGCGGCCGGTCCCTACAGGATTCCATTCAAGCAAATCGCCGAGGTTGGGTTGGGAACCAAATCGAACTTCATAGTTCTGAACATTGTTCGCAGGTGCGTCCCATTCTATTTCTGGGCTATCCGTTAAAGAAGGGTAGTAAGTTAATTTTGGATTGCCACCAACAGTGCCCCCCGCATTGGAGGCTCCATCCTCAAACTGAATGGCGCGTGAACAATGGATCGAGAGGGCCGATAGGCTGATGCTGAGGAAAATTCTAAGGGTCGTTTGACGACGAGTCATCTTCGCTCTCCTTCTTCATCTGAGGGTTCGAAAGCGGAAACGCCACGAAACTAAAGTGATATAGTGAATCCAAATGGGTGTAACCATCCGTCAAGGCTATGAGCCGGTCCCGAGAAGAGTCTAAAATTTCACGGACCTCTTCAAATTTCTCAAGCGGAATTCCGCAGGTATAGGAAGTGATGTTTCGAAATGCACTTTCAGTTTGCACGATCGACCCGCTCGCCATTTTGAGCATTTCTTGATGAAACATGGCCAACGCTGGTCTTAAAACACCAGGCGAGCATTCTATCTTTCGATCGGGTTTCGAAACCTGTCCGTGTTCGTCCACTTTGATAAATTCATGCGCAATTAAAAAGTCTAAGGCCCGGCGAATTTCCTGAAGAGTGAATGGCGTCCGAAGATGATTTTGAATCCACTTCGCATCCAGCTGGAATCCCTCGAGCGCAGATAGCTCACGGATGGCAACGTAGTGCCAGTTTGTGAAATAGTGAAACGTTTCAATTTCGAGGGGATTCAATCGTTGGTATTCAACAAAACGATGTGCGCGCTTGAGAGCCAACAGATATTCGTCAGGACTCTGAGCCTCATCAAGTTGTATAAGGCAGAGTAAAAAATTCTGCTCTGATTTACTCAACTCGATGTGGGGAAGTAACTTCCGCAAAAATTTTGAAGTTAATGGCCTTCTCGCTTGCAAGGCCATGGTTAGGGCGCTTTTTGCAACTCCCGCACTCTGAGCGATAGATTGCAATGTGATCTGACGATCTGTTTTTAGCCAAGAAGTCCAATCGCGCAAAAAACTAAGAGCGCTGTTGTAAGCGTAGACGTTGACCTTGGCGGTCTTCGTCGCGGCCTCTGAGTTTGAAATGTCCGAGTTCTTTTTGACTGCGGTCATAAGTTCTCATCGGAGAGCTCGGTGCTTTTCTATCGTGACAAATTGAGAATTTGTGAACTTTTGTCGGTCTTCAACTCCCAAAGAGAACCCTGTCGGTGGAGCTCGCTGATTTGTCTTGACTTGAAACATTTGTCATTGAACACCCCGGTGAACTGAAGTCAGCCTTAAAGCCCCTTCGTGAACGAACTCTCATTGTCATTTTCAAGAGCATCTGGTTATAAGAAGAAATGAAAAGCGCTTTCTTTTTCTATTCGCTCTTTGTCCTAACGACTCTCATTTCCACCTTGGGCTGCGAAAGCCAAATTAAAAAGACGGTTTATTCCGCTTACGAGAAAGTTGGAATTTATAAGCGAGACATTCTCAAAGACCGGATAGAAGACACTAAAGGGTCTCAAGAAGATGCGAAAGAAGAATTTACCAGTGCCTACGACAAACTCAAAACTCTCTACAATCATGATGGTGGCGACCTAGAAGCTAAATTTCGCAAGTTTTCGTCCAGCTATGACGATGCCGAAAAACGCGCTCAGCGTGTGCACACTTCGATTGCTAAAATGGATGGGGTTGCCAATGATTTGTTTAAAGAGTGGCAGGCCGAAATTCAGGAGATTTCAGATTCAAAATTGCAGATGAAGAGCCAGGCCAAGCTTGGGCAAACCCAAACCGTATTTCGCCAACTCAGTTCGGGCTTGAAAAGGTCTGAGCAAAAAATGGTTCCCGTGTTGCAAATGTTTAAAGATCAGACTCTGTATCTCAAACACAATCTCAATGCCCAAGCCATTGGGGCCTTAAAAAAAGAGTCTGTAAATATGGAAAGCCAAATGGGTTCCTTGATGATGGATATGAATGCTTCGATCAAAGATCTCGAGGAGTTTTTGATCGAGATGGAAGACAAAAAGACCATTCCCTGACAAGAGTCAGAGTGGACGTGGATTTCAGTAGCCGATGGCTTTCAGCCATTCAGGAGTGGGGAGAATTAATTTCCGCAATCGAAGATCAAAAAAACCAAAGACAAAAACAGCTGTGCTGGCGGGATGGGCGTCGTCGAGATCCCGAAAAATCTCTTGTTTGATATGGCCGATTTTGCCTTCATAATCCAAAATTTCGCTGCGAATTGTAATCCAGTCGCCCAGCTTCAATTCCTTCAAAAACTTGATGGTCACTTCTAAAACGATGGGTCCTTTTTGATGCTCTTGAACCTCTTTGAAACCATATCCATTTTGAGTACCAAACGCCCACCGGGCCTCCTCAAACAGCGACAAATACGACGCATTGTTCACGTGGCCAAAACTGTCCACAGACTTCTCTGTGATCTGAAGGCGAAAACGAAATTGCGGATTTTTCGGGGCTCCTGAAATCACACTTCCAATTTACAAATTGGGTTTCAGTCTGTCATTGAAATCTTTTTCTGATCTCGTCGAAAATAGTCACCGCAAAAAGCGACCGAGTGCTGCACACTTGTGCAAATTACAGTCCGAGGGGTGACACTGCTGGGCTCATCCCCGAAGCGCATGCCAAAGAAATTTCAAAACGGCTTGAGTCTTTGGCTCTCCTGCGCGAAGAAGAGCGGGTGGGAGGTCAAGGTCATGAAATCAAAACTGGAAACAAGATTCAAAACAAAATCCCAAACAAGATTGAAAATAAAAACAGTCGAAATTTTCGCCTCTGTGGCGATCCTTTCTCTGGCGCTCCTATTGAGTGCTTGCGGAGCTCCTGAACAAAATGACATCTCAAGCGAAATGCTGTCTGAGGAAGTCTCTCAAACCATCAATTCAAACGGAATTGTTGGCGGAGAGGAGTTGCGCCCGGGTGACCGACTCGCACGCACGGTTGTGGGCCTCTATGACCTGAATAACAAAACTATTTGCACAGGTACACTATTGCCGAACAGTTTGGTTCTCACTGCAGCTCACTGTGTGAACAGGGGAGTTGAAAATACAGTTGTCATATTTGATACTCAAATTGATTCCGG
>CALCCV010000059.1 GCA_937900305.1 uncultured Pseudobdellovibrionaceae bacterium
TTTGCCGAAGAGACCTCGGGACTTAAAAAGACCTCGCTTTGGATTTGTTCATCTGTCTTCGCAAGAGTCGTGGCGATCGGAAGGGGTGGCCGCATGGATGCGTGTGGTTTTGCAGATCGTGTGCCACGAACTTCAGTTTTGAGCGGTGTGTTCCACTTCGCTTTTCTCTCTCGAGCCAGCTGGACAATTTTGAATCAAAGTGATCTAACGAACTCTTCTTTTGGTTTTGGGGGGATTGCAATGAGATTTTTCGGATTAGTGATAGCTATGGGGCTTGCTTGCGGTTGTCAAAAGTTTCCGTCGGCTGGAGCACCACCAGTGGATCGGGAAGCACCCCATGCGCATTTGCGGGAAGGGAAGGCTGGGCGGCTAACTGAACAGCGCAGAAACTTTTTTCAAATGAAAACGGCAAGTGACTTCTCCCCATTGGCTTATGACGTTCAGAAGTACACTCTTCGAGGTCGCTATTCACCCTCGGAAAATATTTTCAAAGCATCGGTGAAGATCGAGCTGGTGAGCCTGCGAAGTCTTTCAGAATTGGTATTGAACTCCGCAGTTCAAAAAATTGAAAGTGTGCAGGATGCGCTCGGTCGACCTCTTGCGTTCCGTCAGGATGTTGAAAAACAGGAGTTGGTGGTCAATCCTTTGTCGGTTCTCGCTCCGGACAGCTCTTATGAAATTACGGTTTATTACACGGCGTTAGCTAATCAATATCTTTGGGATGGGCATCAGACCATCGGAGATATCGATACCGGTCTGAATTACGTTGGCGAGCGACGAGGCGATCCAGTTAAGGCAAAGGTTTTTTACACTTATGCGGAGCCAGAGCAGGGACGAACTTGGATGCCATCGCAAGATCGACCAGATGACCGGGCTATTTTTGAGATCGCCCTGACCGTGCCGCCCACCGAAAATGTCGTCTCGAATGGACGCAGAGTTTCCGAGACGATCAATGGGCAGGGGAAGACAGTCACCTATCGAACGGACCAACCCCAGCCGACTTATTTGATGGCCTTTGCTGGGGGTGAATTGGATTTTGCCGAAGTGATGTACGAAAAAACTCCACTGCAATTGTGGTTTCGTCGTGGCCTGAAATTTAAAACCGCAGATTTTCTTGCAGAAATCCAACGTGAAATGGCGGTTTTTGAAAAACTCCTCGGTCCCTATCCGCACGAAAAGTATGCTGTGGTTCTGCTGCCAGAATTTGGCGGAGGAATGGAGCACACCAGTGTCACCTTCAATGAAGAGCAAGACAGTCTTGATGCGATGGATGTGAATCAGCGGGTCCTCAGCGCTCACGAGTTGGCGCATCAATGGTTTGGCGACTGGGTGACCGTCAAAACTTGGGATGACCTTTGGGTCAAGGAAGGAATGGCCTCGCTGTTAGAGTGGGAAGCTCAACGGGCAGAATTTGATCGACACCAAACAGGAACTTTTTTTGGGACCGAGAATGATTTCAGTGAGCAGAACGCGGTCGTGGATCCATCGTTACCTCCGAATGAAAAGTACAGCTCGGGACCTTACTCGCGCGCGGCCTGGCTTCTCAATCAAATCAGATCGCGGGTTGGCGAAGACGCGTTTTGGTCGACGTTGCGACAAACACTCGCTCAATTTGCGAATTCAAATGTATCCACCGAAGAGTTTTTAGCGGGATTTTCTTCGTCGCTGACGGGGGATGAGCTTGCGCGATGGCGACAGGCTCTTGTGGCGAAGGCAAAGCCCCGCATTTCTTTAGTTCAAAAGGACACGGAGACATGGACTTTGACATTCTTAAATCCAGAAGGAGCTTCGTTTTTGCCATTTTCAGTTCGACGGAGTTCTGATCCAAGGGTGTTGACGATCGCGTCGGGAGAGTCGATGGATTTAAAAACCTCCGAGACGTGGATCTTGGACCCGCAAGATCTTTTTCCTGATTTGATGGCGATGGCGGTGGAAGGAGAGGATCCAAAAGGACTTTATCTGACTCATCTTCTGCCATCCTTTTTTAAGATTTCAAATTGGCCCGTGCTGTATCGCGATCTCAATCCCTCCATTCAGGCAGACCTCAATTTGATTGGCTGGCCCGTTTTGAAAAGTCCTGATTGGCCTTCGTTACTAGAGATGTCGGCGTCGCCTCGCCTGGACCTGAATGCAATGAACGAAGCGTGCCGGCAGAGTTTTTTATCAAAAACTCAAGGACCTACACAGAGCCAGAAGGCGTGGTTGTTGGCCGAACTAGAACATCTTTCACCCTTAGGAGCGCAGTTTTATGATGCTTATGCATCGCTTGAACACTGCACTCAAATTTGGCAAGACCATTTGATGATAGCGGATCTGCAAAAGGCTTTTGCGATGGAGGAACCGAACAGCGCTCTTTTTAGACTGCTCACTGAATACAAATGGAGTGCAGCAGAGGCCTTGGGCATTTCTAGTCAGTACGTTGAGGATCGCAGTTTGCGGGTCGATCTGGTTTCTACTTTTGGGGAATTTCTCTCTCGAATTGAAAAGAAAAGTGAAACTGCAGAGGGAGATCGACAAAAGATTTTGGATTTTTTTCGTCAACGAGTCACCTTTCAAGACACTCAGTTTGCATATTCCGTTTTGGGATCTCTGGCCCATAAAGATCCCCTGCCAGTGATGCTAAGCGATTTGCGACTTTTAGTAGAAAACATTGGTGACAACGGTCAGCGATTTTATCTGCGAAGGTCCACGGCCTGTCGGTTAGCGGAACTATGGAGTCCAGAAGTTTATGCGAGCGAAGTGCGGGTCTTGCAAATGCGCACGGATTTGCCGCCGTTGGTTCAGAAGCTTTTGGCTGACCCGAAGTCGATGTGCGGTGAGTGATTCTTTCGTGACTCGTTAAAATCGTGAACATTTCGCGCTGCCATTTAGCAGTGCCTTTGGGGCGTAGTGTCCTGGCACTGCGTTTGCTTTCTTATCTTCCGATGAATCTTTTAGGTTCAGAATTTTTTCAGGAAGTAAGGAAGGTTGTTTATGTCTCTCTCTAAATCTACATCCACCGATAGATCTGCATCTTTTAGATCTGAAACTTTGAAGTCTCCAAAAAAATCTGCGAAATCAAAAATGTCAGACCCTGAGGCACAGGTTGACCAAGCCTTCGACATCATCGATTTGATTCTTGAAGATCACAAACCTTTGAAGCGTTTGATTAAAATTATGAAGGACACCGATCAAGACATGCGTGAGCGCATGGCGGCTTTTGGAGAGTTTGCTCCTCTTTTGGTAACCCATGCGAAACCGGAAGAACAGACTCTCTACGTAAAGATGAAGGCCAGCCAAGAAGAAGATGTGCGTGTAGAGGGTCTGGAGGGGGATGTTGAGCACATGCTCGCTGACCAGCTTTTGGAAGAGATCAAGCGGATTGAAGATAAGGATCAATGGACCGCCACAGTCAAAGTATTGGCTGAACTCGTTGAACATCACATCGAGGAAGAAGAATCGGAGTTGCTGCCCGACTACAAAAAGGATTCTGAGCCCGCAGAGCGTTTGGAGCTAGGTCGGAAGTTTTTGAAACTGAAATCAGAGTTGGAAGGCCAGGGTAGTGACGATGCTCCACCAGAAGCCTTGGTTGAGGAAAACTCTAAAGATTTAACGGTCAAAAAAACTAGGCACTAAATGAACTTAAATGAACTTATAAGATCAAATTAAGATTAAATTATGTAAATTTAACTTATGCAACCCGCACGAAGGAGTATCGCCATGCCCCGAGCCTCCAAAAATCCAGGTCGCCTCGCTCATAGAAAACCTTCATTTTCAGCTTCTCAGCGTGGGCGTTCCGGAAAGTCGGCCTCTCCAAACAAAAAACAGGGCGGTGAAAAAAGTCATCAGCGGGGCCTGTGGACTGGAAATATCAGTTTCGGCCTTGTCAATATCGGGGTTCGCGTGGTTTCAGCCAAGGAGAGTGCAGGTCTGCACTTTACAATGTTGGATCCGAGCAATCTCTCTCCAGTCGGATATAAATACTATAACAAGTCGACGGGAGAAGAGGTCCCTCACTCGCGCACAGTGAAAGCATATGAGGTCAAGTCTGGAACCTTCGTGATTATGACCGAGGCTGATTTTAAAAAGGCCAATCCTAAGGCGACACAGACCATTGATATCGAAAATTTTGTCGAGCTCTCTGAGATTGACCCCGTTTTTTTTGAGAAAGCTTATTATCTCACTCCCTCCAAAGGGGCGGAAAAGGCTTATGGTTTACTTTGTGAGGCGTTAAGTCAGAGCGGAAAGGTCGCTATTGCTAGGTTTGTTCTGCATACGAAACAACATTTGGTGGCGCTGATTCCACGTGGAAAGTACCTCTTGTTGGAACTTCTTCACTTTGCAGAGGACGTGAAAGAATTGCGAGAGCTCGGTAGTTGGGAGGAAAACAGCAAGTCAGCAGCCGTATCCAGAACTTTGCAACAAGAAGTGAACATGGCCGAAAAGTTGATTGAAGATATGACCGCCAAGTGGAAACCCGAGTCCTACAAAGACACCTACCGCGCAGACATCATGAGGCAGGTGAAGGCCAAAGTGAAAGCGGGCAAAGCCACAGAGATCACCACCGAAGTTGAAGAGTCTGAGACGGAAAGTTCATCAAAAGTGTTAGATTTGATGCCGCTGCTGCGCCAAAGTCTTAAATCTAAAGGTTCCAGGGGACGCGTAAGAGCAGAGAAAAAGACCAGGTCTTCCAAAAATGATTCTCACCAAGCCGCTGCTCATTGATGGGGCGGACGGTTAGGGAGATAAGGACTGATGAGCTTACAAGACTATAAGAAAAAGAGAAATTTTGAAAAAACATCAGAGCCCCCGGAGAGAAAAGGCAAAATAGCTTCTCGGGCAGACTCTTCAAAAAAAAATCGCATCTTTGTGGTTCAGGAGCATTGGGCTTCGCATCTTCACTATGATTTTCGTCTAGAGGCCTTTGGTACTTTGAAGAGTTGGGCAGTTCCTAAAGGTCCCTCATTAAAAGTGGGAGATAAAAGATTGGCCGTGGAAGTTGAGGATCACCCCATTGCCTACGCCGATTTCAAAGGTCGAATTCCGAAGGGGCAGTATGGTGCGGGGGTTGTGAAAATCTGGGATCGCGGGACGTGGATTGCGCCGAAACATCTTCGCGAAAATTTAGAAGGTGGCCATTTAGAATTTGAATTGAAAGGCAGAAAATTAAAAGGACGATGGCTACTGCAGAGAACAAAAAAATCGGCGTCGGGAAAAAATCAGTGGCTGCTCATTAAGCGCCACGACAAGTCTGCAGAGGCAAAGCCTCCCCGAAGCTTGCGCGAGCAGCTGGTGAGTTCAGAAAAAAACAAACGCGTCGATCCATGGCCAGAAGACATATCACCCCAATTGGCCAAACTCTCAAAAACCATTCCAATGGGCAAGGACTGGATCCATGAATTTAAATGGGATGGCTATCGCACTCTCGTGAAAGTTCTAAACGGTCGAGTGGAGTTCCAGACTCGCAAGGGACTGGATTGGTCAGAGACCTACAGTTTTTTTTCTAAAGATTTTTTAAAATTGAAAGTGAAGTCGGCGGTTTTTGATGGAGAGTTTGTCACTTTGGACTCGAAG
>CALCCV010000060.1 GCA_937900305.1 uncultured Pseudobdellovibrionaceae bacterium
TCCGATCTTGCAGGCCACATAGATGGCTGAGGTCACGGGATCCACTTCGCAGTCCTCGGGTCGATCGATGGGGGTTGCTCCTAAAATTTTTGCGGCTTCGCGAACCCGAACCATCAACTCGGTGTGATCTTTAAAACGACCTGCCAATTTTGGATTTTTCAATGTCAGTGGCAACCATTGGCCATTTGCCAAATCCGCGGCGTAGAGGGTGCCTTCGTCCAAACTTCCGGCTTTGGAGCTGACGAATTTGTAAAAATGCTCATCACGCGAATCATCGCCCATGTAAACAATGACACGGCCATCTTTACCTTGAACAACTGTCGCGCCTTCGTGAGCAAATCGTCCCAGCGAAATTAATTTTTTTGATTCTTCGGGATGATCGGGATTCACTTCGACGATCCAGCCATAGTGCTCGGGCGGGCGAGGATCTAAGCCATCCCAGGCCCGCACACCCTTAGCCGGCTTGTGTGTTCGTTGACCATCTGGAAACGAAACTTCACCATAAAAATGGTGATAGTTTTCTTCGGCGGTTAGAAAATGACCCCACGGAGTCAAACCACCACAACAGTTGCCGAGCGTACCCAGAGCCTCAGTGGCGCCTGCCACCTCTAGGTGGCCGCTAAATTTAATTTTTGTTTCGCCATCGAGTCGCCGATTTTTAGAACTCGTTTTTTGAATCTGCCACTCACCCGCCGCCGATTTTTTAATGTGCAAGATGGAACCACCCACACTCTTGCGCTCGGCACTCATTTGCGCACGAGTTTTGCCGCTTCGGGCCGCAGTCGCACCGTCTACTCCGTGCAAAAATTCAGACGAAAACGATTCGTGATTCACCCACAGGTATCCTTCATAAGGATTTTTTACATTAAATGGCCGATAAGAAATAAAATCGTTGTACGCGCCGAAACGGTCTCCGGCCCGGGTGATGACATCGGTCTCTTTGATCACCACGTAGTGAGACAAGCCAGCCACCGCCGTAATCGCATCCAGACTCTGGGGGGAAAGCATCGGCCACCGCGACGGCCCGTTGATTTCGGCCTTCAAAGAATCCGCGCCGACGGCCTTCGCACCTGAATTCGCAGCCACCACCGCCGCAGACGAAGCGCAGCCTCCGACCACGCCCGACCAAGCCGGCATCGTCATTCCCGCCAACGTTCCTCGCCCCATCCATTGAATAAAATCTCTGCGCAGCACTGGATTCCTCCCCCAAAAATTGCAAATCACGGCGCGAATCGCAATCAACATTGCGATGAATTCAGTGGCCGCTCGGGGAGACTCATAACCTGATTTTCAGTCACGAGATAGACCTGTTCTCCGGGCCGCGGCGAAATCGCAAATCCGCCGGTGTGGCTACCAAACGACGGCAAGATCAAACTCTCCGCAGTCACATAAAAACACGGCGTGCGAAAATTGAGCGTGCGCGAGCGGCGCTGAAAAACAGGATGAAGATGCCCACAAATAGCGGGAACTGTTTTAGAATTTGGAGCATGTACAAAATGAATGCCCGCACTCACAAAGCCTGTGATCACATGCTCAGCAAGGGTTGAACACGACGCCAGGTGCCGATCGTGATTGCCCGCGACAATTCGCCACGGCAACTTTCTGGTGCGAACCATATCTAAAAAACTGATCAAACTCTGACTTTCTTCTGACAATCGACCGTGCGCAAAATCGCCGAGAATCCAAAGTTCGCGCACCGAGTGAGTATCTAGGAGGCTGGCAAGTCTTCGCACGTCATGCATTTCCACTTCGCAGCTCAATGAAAATCCGCGAGATTGAAAAATCAAATCCTTTCCCAAATGCAAATCCGAAACCAGCAGCACACTTCGCTCAAGCCAAAGCGCCGCGCGATCGGGAAGAAGCTGAAAAGTTTGACCGGCAAAAGAGATTTTCACAATCCCCACTGTACACGCATTCGCTCAACTTTTTCTATTAAACTTTCCAAAGAAATATTTTGTCGAAACCTCTCGATCATCAAAGGAAACGAGAGCGGCGATGGTTTTTCTAAAACCACCCAATGCTGTTCAGCGCGCGCCATCAGTTCTAAAGTCCGCTCCAAGCGATCGACCTGCAAAATCTTTCGTCGCACCTGGTCTCGCGCCTGCTGCAGCAGAGGATGCTTAGGTTCGTAGCGCGAAAAAGTGTCATAAAAGAGGGAAGAGCTCATCTGCAAATGCCGAACAGCCTTCATCGCCTGCGGAAAACCATTGAAAACCAATCCTGCAATTTGAGCGATCTCACGGAACTCACGTTTGGCCAGCTCGGGCAAGTTCAGACACTGATCCATCAGTCCCCTAGAATTTTCAAACGACAAAAAACGAGCCTCAAAAATCTCTCGAAACGGATATCCTTTCGGCGCTAAAATTTCAAAACCATAGTCATTTTGACTGAGCGAAAAACTCCCCGTCTTCAATTGACCAAATTGAAACGCCCAAAGAGCAGCGAGAGCTTGATTTACAGAAATTCCCGCAAATGGATAACAAAACAAACTGATGCCTTCTTTGCTTTCAAAAACTTCGAATAACAATTCATTGTCCCGAGGCACTCGCGAAGCTGAATCTTGCACCTTCAAAAACTCCGAAACAAAACTTTTTTCGTCATCTCCCAAAAAATCGGTGTCTCTCAAATTTTTTCGCAAAAACCGACTCAGTCCCTCTGAAATCGGCATCTGGTAACCCGCCCAACTGGGTATAACCGAGGCACTGGATTTCACCGATTTTTTGACCACTAACTTCATCTCTTTCAATCGGACCATTTGCCAGAGCTGGCCTGAAAAATAAAAATGGTCGCCCGGCTTCAACTGCGCGCCAAAAGTTTCTTCAACCAAACCAATCTTTTTTCCCTGCTGAGTTTGCACCTGAATCTGGGCCGAAGACGGAATCGTTCCGATTTGCAACCGATGAAATCGACTGATCACCGGAGTCGTGACGTGATATCTTCCTTTGTACAAAATCAATTTGCGAAATTGCGGATAGGCCTGCAGTGTTTTGCCACCGCTCACCAGGTAGTCCAGCACCTCCGCTAGTTTTTCAGACGAAAAATCGCCAAAGGCGTTTGTCAATTTCAACTGTCTCTCGATCTCTTCCAGGGAAAACCCGTCTCCGCAGGCAATGGTCACCAAGTGCTGCATCAAAACGTCGATCGGAGCCCCCAAAGGATTGCGATCTTCCACAACCCCCTCAGCAAGGGCCGATCGAAGCGCCTTCAGTTCGATCAGCTCCATCATCTGCGTCGGTACACAGTGAATCGTTGACTGCATTTGCGTCGGAGTGTGACCCATCCGACCAGCTCGCTGCTTCAAACGGGCCACACCTTTCGGCGAACCGACTTGAACGATTTGATCCACTTCCGGAAAATCCACACCCAACTCCAAACCGCTGGTGGCAACGACATAGCTTAAAGCTCCACTCTTCAATCCATCTTCCACCGCCTGACGGGTTTGGCCGTCCAAAGAGGAATGATGAATCGCTCCTCGTGACTCCAAGTCGGGCCGTAAGCCTTTCAACACGTCAAACCACTTTTCAGCCTGAAATCGAGTGTTGGTGAAAATCAATGTGCTCACGTCTGTCGATAAAATTTCTGCCACCTGCGGGCTTTGCAACAAACCCATGTGCCCGCCCCAAGGCAACCGTCCCGCTTCAGGCAACAGCGTTTGAATGCGCACATTTCGTTGAACAGGATCTTCCACCAGATGGAGCGACAAATCTGCCGCAAAAATCTTCGCCGCCATTTCAGGATTGCCCACAGTCGCTGACATTCCCCACAAACTGAGCTCACGAGCTTGCTGTTTCGCCACGTCCCGCAAAAAACTCAAACTCAATTGAAGCAAAACGCCGCGTTTGTTGTCAGCCAATTCATGCCATTCATCGACGATCACCTGCTCCAGAGATGAAAAATACTCGCGACACCCCGGCCAGCTCAAAAGCAAACTCAACGACTCCGGCGTCGTGATCAATATATCGGGAGGACGAAGCTTCTGACGTTTTTTACGGGCAAAGGTCGTGTCCCCATTTCGAACATCCACCTCTAGCGACAGATCTAAACCACTCACGATTTTTTCCATCGAGTGACGAATGTCGTGAGCCAGCGAGCGCAACGGACTGATGTACAAAAGTTTTATTCCCGATTGGTTTTTTTTTCGGCGCGCGTTCGTGAGCGCCAGCTGACGCAACAAAAAACCACCCACGGCGGCATAGGTTTTCCCACGCCCGGTTGCAACCAAAATCAGCCCACTCTCCCCGTTCTGAGCCAGACTCCAAACTCGTTCTTGAAACGGCAACGGCTGCCAACCTTGACCGTGAAACCATTTCCTTAAAATCGAAATCGGCTCGGCTGTCAAACGGGCCCGTCCATCGCCAGAATTTCATCCCGCTCCTCGAGCAGCCGTTTGGCAGTTTCGAGTGTATCAGCATCTTTTGCCAACTTGTCTTTTCTCCACCGCAAAATTCGCGGAAATCGAACCGCCAAGCCAATTTTGTGGCGGGCACTTTTTTGAATTCCTTCAAAACCAATTTCGAAAACTTGCAGCGGCGCCACGCTGCGAACCGGACCAAATTTTTCCAAAGTGTGCTGCCGAATCCACCGATCCAACTCTGCGATCTCAACATCTGTCAGACCAGAATAGGCTTTTGCGAACGGCATCAGCTGTTCACCTTGCCACAGAGCAAATGTGTAGTCGGTGAAAAGATTGGCCCGCCGCCCACTGCCCGCCTGAGCATAAAGCAAAACAGCATCCAACGTCATCGGTGCGATCTTGTGTTTATACCAAACATCAACTTTGCGGCCAGCTTGATATTTTGAATCCAACCGTTTCAAAACCAAACCTTCCGCTCTGTTTTGCAAGCTTTGCTCATACCAACCCGGCAATTCAGACCAGTTGGCTAAGGACCAAGCTTTATTCACCTTAACAAATGGATCTGGATGCCGCTCACAAAAGTCCACCAGCCGGGTCCGCCGCTCATTCATCGGCAAATCGCGCAAGTCCGTTTCTCCCTCCTGTAAAATGTCATAAGCCAAAAATTCGACCGGGTGATCCTTTAAAGTTTTCTCCCCTAATTTTTTTCGACCCAAGCGCACCTGCAGATCCGCAAACGGCGCTACCTGGCCTTCGCGTATCACCAAGAGTTCACCATCTAAGACCACTCGAACATTTTGGTCTGTATAGACGTGAGCCATTTCTGGAAATTGAGCGGTGATTTCGTCTTCTCCGCGAGTCCACAAAACTCGCTGTTCATGATTCACTAAAAGCTGTGCGCGAATCCCATCCCATTTCCATTCCAGCTGCCAGGCCGCCGGCGAGGTCACTTGCGTCAGAGAGTCCGACCAACTCAAAGCCAAACAAAACGGAAATGGCCGAACCTTCGCTGATTGAGCTGAAAACTCCTCTTGAGAAATCAGCTCTTCCCACAACTCCAGATTGGGTTGCCAGGTTCCGGCCAAAATTTGCATCACTTGAAGTTCCGATTTTTTCAACGCCTGAGCCAGCGCCTTAAAAACCAAACCTTCCGCCACACCAATGCGAAAGCCACCCGTGCAAAGTTTATTAAAAACAAAGTTTTCGGTGGCCGCATGGGATTGCCAAAAACTCCATAGAAATCCCCGCAAAGTCTCCACCTCGGTTTTTTGCAAAGATGGCAAAATCTTTTCCATAACCGACTGCAAAGTTTCTAGATCAGTTTGTTGGCTCTCGGTGATTTGAGCAACGGCGCCTCGCAATTTTTGTTGAGATCGCAAGAGTAAAGAAATTGTTTCTGCCGTGTCTCCAACGTGAGAGTAGCTTTCCACAAAAAGCCATTCGGGCAGCTCACTCAAAGATAAAAAATGCTCCCGCAACTGGAGGGATGTGATGATGCGTTTTTTCGTTTTCCCCAACAGCAGATGCAAGGCCCACAGCGATTCGGTCGGCGCTTCGCTGATAAAATAACGTCGCAAAATTTCAACTTTCGAGTTCTTCGAATTTGTACCGTCCAAATCAGTAATGAGACGAGCAAAGGACTTCACCTCACGCCTCTCCTTCAGCGGCAAACTCCGTTTGCAATTCGGAGGCTGTCCAGCCTTTGCCGTTGAGATATCTTCCCAACACCGCGCTCTGCCCATGAGTGATCAAAATATTTTTTGCTTTCGTTTCTTCGATGGTCTGCAAAAGACCCGGCCAATCCACATGATCTGATAAAACAAATCCACGCTCATAGCCGTGACGGCGCCGCTGCCCTCGCACCTGCATCCATCCCGACGCAAACGCCGTCTGCGGATTCGGAAATCTCTTCATCCAAGGAGATCGATGCGCCGAGGGCGGGGCTAAGATCAATTCACCTTTGAGCTTGGCCCCCTCCCCTTCTGCCAAAGTCCGGGTGGGCACCATCTTGACTCCGTGAGAACGATAAATCTCGGTCAACTTCGCAACAGCCCCGTGGACATAAACGGGCCGATCCGTAAATTCAGTCAAAGCAGCCAACACCCGCTGTGATTTGCCTAGCGAATAACCAAAGAGAATCGAACACGATTCCCTGTCGGCCTGCCACCACTCAAAAATGTCTCGCACCACCACCTTCGTTGGTTCCCAAACATAGATCGGCAATGCAAACGTCGCTTCGGTGATAAACGTTCCGCACTCGACCGTCTCCCACGGCTCACAGCTAGGATCCGCATCGCGTTTGTAGTCACCCGAAAAAACCCAGACCTCATCGCGATTTTCCACTCGCACTTGGCTCGATCCCAAAATGTGACCCGCCGGATGAAAAGACACCCAGGTGTCGTGCATTTTAAATTTTTCACCGAACTCATGAGTTTGAATCGAAACCGACCCGAGTCTCAGCGCTATCAGCGCCGCCGTCCCCGGAGTGCAATGATAAAGTTTAGCGCCTATGCGAGCGTGGTCAGAGTGGGCATGGGTAATAAGTGCCTCATCGCAGTTCCGCCAAGGATCTACGTGAAATCTGCCCTTTGCACAATGCATTCCCGAAGGTGAGAGAGTGATCAATGCCACACCTTCTTCTAACGAGTGGCCTTTATAAATTCAATCGGCACCTGAAAAATGTCTGCTCGAGAAGTCCAGCTCTGCAAAGAAACAAAATTGCGCTGGACCTTTTCCTTGAAAACATCAAAACTGAAGCCACCGATGACAACACCCGAATGGCGCCCCCCTACTCGATTTCGCACCCTCCGGCAAATCTTTTTGCAGACGAAAAGACACGTCCGCGAGGGCGATTTGCGTTTAGTTATGGCTTCACTATCGTATTCAACAGTGCTGTCGATGATTCCGCTGATCGCACTGGCTCTCGCAACCTTCAAAGCCATCGGCGGTTTACAAAGTTGGGCTCCTAAAGTCGAAGAATTAATTCTGTCCAATCTCACGATCGGCGCGAGCGAATCGGCTTTAAAATTTGTCCATCGTGCGATTGCCAAAATTCACGCGGGTAAATTGGGAAGCTATGGTTTTCTATTTTTGCTCTACACCTCTTTGAGGTTGGTTCAAGATATTGACTTGAGCGTTCAAAAAATCTGGCAAATTCGCGAGCGCAATCCGTTCTACAAGCGGCTCTTGAAATACTGGGCCATGCTTTTATTTTTTCCACTGATTTTATCGGTCTATGTTGGGCTTATGACCTATGCCCCGAGCTACGCCGATGTCAAAGAAGTGCCCTACGAGCTATTTCAGTTTTTCATGCTCTTTTCATTTTTGTACCTGATGTACAAACTCGTGCCGGCCACCAAAGTCAAAATCGGGCCCGCGCTGGTCGCTGCAGCCTTCACCGCGGTGGCCCTGATTGTTTCGCGAGTGGGCCTCTCCTACAGCGTGAAATCCTTCATTCGCTACGACAAAGTTTATGGCAGCTTAGCGAGCATTCCGGTTCTATTTTTATCGATTTCGTTGGGGTGGTATCTGGTGATTTTCGGAGTGGCCTTGACGGCTGGACTCCAGCGCTGGCGCGAAGACGAAGAAGCGCCATTGCAATTTGGAGATTCGAATCTGAAGTGAACTAGCTTGAGTGAACAACTTCATTGAAGGACTTAAAAGCACTTAACAAAGAGCTCTTAAGTATTTCAGTGAATCTCCCGAACTGAGGATCTGAGATTTGAGTTTGGATCTTAAACTATTTGCCGGTCAAAACAGCTTGAACACGTGCCGACAAGCGACCGATTTTGCGAGAAGCTGTTTCCATCTTCACAACACCTGACTTTGCGGCCCGCATGACTTCAGACATGTAAGATTGCAAAAGAGTTTTCGCTTCTTCGCCCTGTTTGCCCACAATAGCTTTAGTGAGTGATTTTTCGACGGTGCGAACGCGATTTCTGCGGCCCGTGTTAACGACATTGCGTTTAACAGACTGACGAGCTCTCTTTGCTGCGGACTTATGATTAGCCAATTGAACCTCCTGAAGGTGAAATTCCAAAGCCATTTAGCTAACACCCTCGGTCGAGATCAGCAACTGAAATTCGCCATGTTATAGCTTTGTCTCTGCCCAAAAACGCGGTAAATTTAAGAACCTGCCTGATTTTCGGCCCTCGGCTGCGGGGAATTTGGCTAACCAGATGGCCGGGCGGCCAAACCGAGCGGGTGTGAAGTGATTTAACCAATTTCGCCAATTGAGCTAAGTGACCTGAACGCTGAACTGAATGAAAGGAGCCTCGCATGGCTTGGGATCTCATCGCATTGGGAGTGTTTTTGGGATTGTCCCTGGGCGGGCTATTGGGCTGGGGTCTGTATCGCCTTTACTGTAGCTTCATTGTCCTTCAGGCCCAGTCTGAGGTCTTAGAGATTCAACAGGAAAGCAAAGATTTGAAGGCCACTCTTCTGGAAGAAGAGAAAGAGCAGATGCAGGCCATTGAGCTTGAGCTTTGGACCAAGCACGAACCCGACCTGATCAAATTTGAAGAGAAAATTGAAAATCTGACAGACATCCAAAATGAACAGAAAACGAAACATGAGCGCGTGCGAAGTGAAATGCAAAAACGTCGCTCAGATTTAGAAAATACATTTCGCAACAAACGCCAGGCATTCCAAAAAATTGAGTCTCGTATCGAAGACAAAGAACTCCAAGCTAAAGCGCTTCAAAAAGACATGGCGACGAATTTACTCAGTCGTCTGCAGTTGGAACACGATGCCGCCGTAACCAAACAGGCCGACAACATGGTGCTGGAAGCACAAGCCGATTCACACAAGATGATCGAGCGACGGGTGGAACAAGTGCAATCGCAAGCCGAGCAAATGGCCAAGCGACTTCTCGACATCGCCATCGATCGATTCGCTCGGCCGTATTGTCCCGAGCGAGGAATCGGTCCCGTGTATTTTCCCGATGCTCACGCGCGCAAGCTGTTTTGTGATCCGCAGGGACTCAATGCCAAAACTGTTTCGCAACTTTGCGGCTGTGATCTGGTGGTCGAAGATCAGATGGAAATGATTGGTGTCGCGGGCTTCGATCCCGTCCGCCGAGAGCTCACCCGTCGGGTTTTAGAGCGTCTGATGAAAGAAAAAAAGGCGATCAATCCTGACGTCATTAAGCGAGTTTATGAAAATCACAAAAAAGAACTTTTCCGCACGATTCAGCAAGACGGTGAATCCGTCGCCCGCGAGATGGGATGCCAGGAATTTCATCCCGAAATAAAAATGTTACTGGGAAGTTTGCGATACCGCTATTCTTTCACCCAAAATCAACACTTTCATGTGGCGGAGGTGGGATGGCTCGCCGGATTGCTGGCGCATGAGCTTCGCGGCAATTTCCAATCCGCACGTCGCTCGGGAGTTCTGCATGACATCGGCAAAGCCATGGATCACCAAATGGAGGGCGGCCACGCCATGATTGGCGCCGACTTCATTGAAAAGCGCGGCGAAGTCGCCGAAATTGTACACAACGTTCGCGCCCATCACTTCGATACGCAACCCAACACGGACGAGGCGTTTATGTTGATCGCGGCCGATGCCGTGTCTGGTGCCCGCCCCGGGGCCAGACGTTCGACGATGGAAACCTACAATCAAAAGGTGTCTGAACTTCAAGAGATCGCGCGCAGTTTTGCCGGCGTGACCGATTGCTTTGTTTTAAACGGAGGCCGTGAGTGCCGGATCCTCGTGAACTCTCGCCAAATCGACGATCACAAGGCTTTAGAAATGAGCGCCAACATCGCAAAACGCATTGAAGAAGAGTGCAATTATCCCGGTCAAATTCGGGTCGTCGTGGTTCGTGAAACCATCGTGACTGAATCCACCAAAGTCGCTAACTGACACCGGCGAGATCCACTTTTATTTTTTGGACTCTTCCTTTGTCAGTGGAAAGCATGAGAAAGGATTCGAGCATCCTCACTCTCCGATTTCGCGCAAGAACTTGCCATAAAAGAAAATATTTCGCTCATTCTCACTGCCGATTTCCCGCATGTAAACTCGCGCTCCGAAGTTGGTCAGCTCCCCTAGAAAAAGTTCTTTGCGCCCATCTCCGAATGGTGCGAGTGAAACATCGTTCAGGAAAAAATTGCGCAGATCCAATATAAAAGATTTTCCAGAGTGGCGGCTCCTCACCACTAAAATAGAATTTGGATTTTTGAAGGGCTGTAAGATGTCGGCCGAAGCACTCTGAAATTGGCCGTGTTTGTCGCAAGTCAACACCAGGGGCTCGCACGGAGCCGACGAATTTTCGCAGATTTGTAACTCAATCTGGTTCTGGGACACGACCAGCGAATCTTCTGTTTTCTGTCGCACGGACTCGGAACCTCGAATATGGACCACCTCGCCGAAAGTCTTTCCGTCATTGACTTGCACTTTTTCCCGAAAAGTTTGAACCCAGTCGAGGTCGTTGAAGATCGAAGTGACTTCGAATTCGCCCTTCAATTTCTTTTTCAGTCCGAAACTGCTGGAACTGGCCTCCAAATACAAAACTTGCCCTGTTTTTTTATTTCGAAAAGAAAAGGCCTCTACTTCTTTTCCCTTTTCAAAGAAACCAAGGGGCAGGGATCGCGCGTGGCGAAGCTTTTCGAGAATCTCAGGGTTTTCAAATGGGCTCACTTCATTCCACTCATCCACCAGCGGCAGCGGACTCGATTCACCGCCATCGGCTCGCAAATGTGCTCCCCCGTCGCCGCGGAGGTGCCCTGTGCCGTCGCCCCGCAAATGTCCCGCCCTGTCGCCAAAAAAAACACTCGAGGCGTGTCCCTTGCCTTCTAACATTTCACTCGAGCCATCTGGATAAACGCGGTAAGTTCCATACTTCGACATTTGCCAACGAGTGCCGTCAAGCCAAGGATCGCGGGGATTTTTTTCTATCTGGAGTAACAGGTCTCGAACTGGCTCGGCCGAACTGAAGAGAGAAAATTTGCGAATGCGATCGTACTGAGAAGCCAAGCCAATAAACTCATACCGGGCGTTTTTTTCTCTCCAGGTCGCGGATTCCTGAACACCGCGAAACAAAGGGGCCCCACTCATGCCGGGCCTGATCGATGTCTTCGCCACCCATTGACCCGTAAAATTTTGCATCAGTGAAACCATTCCACTGAAAATTTCTTTCGTAGGGGAATTGTAAGTCGAACTTAAAAGTTGAGCGGCGGGTTCCCCTGCTTCACGCAGAGCTTTTGTAACCAGCAAAAATGTCGAATCAACAAATTTGGTCCATTTTCCCCTCGAGAGCTGGACCTCGCCGTGGAAAAGCCACGAAACCGGGAGGTCTTGGTTCGTTGAGGATTGAAGGATTTGCCGGGGAGATTTCCAGCGCAGGTCCGTTTCGAAGCGCCTATCTTGGCCATTCCAGATAACCAACGCTGGCACCTGTGGATCTGCGATTTCGAAAATTTCGATATCATTTTGATTGTCGGCGAGTCGTCTGACGATCGGAATGTTTTTTTCGGAAAGGCGAATCCAAGTTCTTTGTCCCTGCGAAACATGG
>CALCCV010000061.1 GCA_937900305.1 uncultured Pseudobdellovibrionaceae bacterium
CTGGAGTTCAGACGTGTGCTCTTCCGATCTGGTTTAAGATAGACTCAAGGAGACTGAGGGAGGTTTTTGAACTATGATTTTCTGGCGTCGTTTGCGTCGTCGCAACCAGCAGTATTTTCGGCCAGTGATCCTTGTTACGGGTGCGGGTTCTGGTATTGGCTTGGCTCTGACAAAGCTTTTGCATCCAATGTCGCAATACCGGGTGATCGCGACTGTTCGAGAGTCCTCGTTGGTTCGAATGCATGCAATGTTCCCTGCACGTGACGGCTTTGACATTCAAGCGCTCGACATTCGCGACACCCCGGGCATCGATCAATTGATTGCAATGGTCGATCAAAAATATGGTGGAGTGAACATTCTTATCAATAATGCCGGAATCTCGTTTCGTGCGGTGGCGGAACACATGACCGACGAAGATGAAGTTTTGCAAATGAGTACAAACTACTTTGCAGCCATGGCACTGATTCGTCGAGTTTTGCCGGCTATGCGCAAAGTTGGTCGCGGAAAAATCATCAATGTCTCATCTGTCAGTGGGATGTTAGCCATGCCGACAATGTCGTCCTATTCGGCCTCCAAACACGCTCTAGAAGGGGCGAGCGAAGCTCTGTGGTATGAAGTTAAGCCTTTCGGCATTGATGTGTGTCTCATTCAACCCGGATTTATTAACAGCAGCTCTTTCAAAAACGTTTATTACACCCAGGATTCTCATCCGGATCAGTCGCTGCAGAGTGAATATCAAAACTACTATCGCAACATGATTCCGTTTGTGGAAAAGTTGATGAGAAAAAGTTTTTCAACTCCTGAAAAAATCGCGGGCGTCATTTTGAAAGCCATTCAGACCGAAAACCCCCCGCTGTGGATTCCGGCGACCTTCGATGCAATTTTTTTTTATTATGTGCGCCGGTTGGTTCCACGACGGTTCTTGCTGCCGTTGCTCTTTCGTCTTTTGCCAAATGCAAAAACTTGGGCGAAAGACTTCAGCAACAAGCGGACCCCGAGGCCTTAGCGAAAGCTTAACGCGGCCTGAGCTCGAGATCTCAGTTCACAGTTGGAACTCGGGTCAAAATTTCAAAACCATGGTCCGCATCTGTTTTCAAAACTGTATTTTCAATTCTGACGCCGATGTTGGCATAGCGCGGGTATTTGTCTTTCACTCTCTCTCGAAAATAAATTCCGGGTTCAATTGTTAGGCTAACTCCCGCGACGATGGGCTGACTGGCTAAGAAGCGATCAGGATCTGGATCGTGCACATCCAAACCAATCCAGTGCGAGGTTTTGTGAAAAAATAGCTCGCGGAGATCCGCCATCGAATTGAGTTTCAGGAGAGGTCGCAAATCATCGAACAGCACTTGTTCGGTCATTGCATGAAGCTCCTGTAGCGACACTTTTAACCTCCCCAGGGTTTTGATAGCTTCGTCATGTGCATGCTGAACGGAGCGATGAATTTCTAGAAACTCATCGCAGCTTTGGCCAATCCAATGAGTTCGGGTGCAATCGGAAGCATAACCCTCGAAACTCGCCCCGGCGTCCACCAAGAGACCAACCTCATTTAACCCTCGTTCTTCGCTCTTGACGTGATGAAGGATGGTTGCATTTGAGCCTCCGGCAAAAATGCTGTTATAGGGCAACGGTCCCGAACCCAGTCTCTTTACTAGAAACTGGTATTGATCTTTCAGTTCGGATTCGCTCGCACCGGCTTTTATAAATTTCTCTAAGTCGAGATGACCTTTGGCGGCTATCTGACCCGCCCTCCGCATTGAGCTGATTTCGATTTCATCCTTGCGCCACCGCATTTCGGTGAGCCAGGACTCGAGGTCGTTCTTCAAGCGCACACCCAAAGAGCTAAATAGGAGATCGTGGGGAACATGAACTCCTGCAACGACTTGCAGATCTTTCAGATCAAAAGATTGTACCACCTTTACGAGAGCCGAAAGGTCGCGCACCTGCATTTTAGATTTTAAAAATAGCTTTGACCAATCAGGACCCACACCGTCGAAATCGATCTCTCGTGGGGTGCGGACTCTGTGGAAAAAAAGCTCTTCGTCCTTGGTCAAAAAAAGGGCTGCCTCGGGCTCTTCACTGCCCGTCAAATACCGAAATGATGTGTCGGAAGCATAGGATAGGTATCGGTCCCGCTGAGCCGGATATTGCGGTGTATTTAAAAGGAGAATCCCCTCGTGGTTAGTCAGTCGTTGGCGTAAACGTTGGCGCCGAAGTTCTGTGGCAGTTCGCAAAGATTCATTCACGATTTCTCCTAGTCGTATTTTGTGAGTATAAGCCTCTCTTAAAAAAGTACCTAAAATGAGGTTTTTTTGATATAGTAAGAACTATAAGAACCTCATTTAGGTACCAAAATGAATATAAAGACCACTGCCATATTAAAGCAGATCAAGAGTGAAATGAAGTTGCGACGGATATCTTATGCCGTGTTGGCCGCGCGCTTGAGCTTAAGTGTTTCCGGAATCAAAAAAATCTTAAATGCCAAAGACTTGAGTTTGCAAAGGCTGCAGCAAATCTGCGAAGTCCTTGAAATTTCGGTCATTCACATTTTGCAACAATCGGACGAAGAGCAGGTTCAAGATGTTCACCTGACGATAGTGCAGGAAGATCTCTTGCTAAGAAATAAAAGTGCCTTTCATCTTTATTGGAAATTGAGGGTCGAAGGTCTGCGCCTTTCAGAGTACCAGCAGAGATACACCCCAAAAAAGGACGACGTGAGAAAAGCGTTGAGAGCGTTGGAGAAAGTGAATTTGCTCAAGTTTCTGCGGGACGGAAGCATTGAGTTTGCCCACAGAGGTTTGATCCGGTGGCAAGGTGATGGCCCTTTGGTGGCCCAC
>CALCCV010000062.1 GCA_937900305.1 uncultured Pseudobdellovibrionaceae bacterium
CGCCCGGTTAGGACTTTATTCGAAAGTGGCCCAAGAGCTTTTAGGCAAAGGCCGAGCATACCACTGCTTTTTAACGGATGCCGAATTGGAGGTCCAGAGAGAGGCCGCCACGAAAGCAGGCCATCATCTTCACGTTGAAAGTCCCTATGCAGATTGGACTGTGGCTCAGGCAATGGAGCACCAGAAGAAAACGGGTGCGCCAGCTGTGGTGCGGTTCAAAACTCGGGATCTCGCTAAGGATTATATTTTTCAGGATCTGGTGCGCGGAGAGGTGAAGTTTCCCTCAGACATGGTTGGGGATTTTGTTCTCCTGCGAAGTGATGGAATGCCGGTGTATAACTTTTGTTGTGCCGTCGACGATCACGAAATGAAAATTTCTCATGTCCTAAGGGCTGAAGAGCACCTGTCAAACACCCTTCGCCAGCTGATGATTTATGAGTCGATGGGTTGGACTCCTCCCCACTTTGGTCACGTGGCTTTGATTCTAGATGAAGATCGGCAAAAGCTTTCGAAACGCAAGGGTGCCACCAGTTGCCATCAGTTTCAGGAGGAGGGCTATTTGCCCGAAGCTCTCTTGAATTTTATTGCGCTACTGGGTTGGAGTCATCCGGAAGGCAAGGAGATCATGCCCCTTGAGGAAATGATCCAACATTTCGAAGTGGAGCGACTGAATCTTTCAGGCGCTGTATTTGATGGCGTGAAGTTGAAGTGGATGAACGCGCAGTATTTGCGGGCAAAAAACGACAAAGACCTTTGGCAAGCGATTGAACCATTTTTGTTGAAACATAAGATTTCTTTTCCCCAAAGTGAGACTTGGCAAACTCAATCAGTGCAGGTTTTTCGTCCCTATTTGGAAACGCTCAAAGATGCTGTCGCAATCTATGAACTTTTAGATGACAGCCATTTTACTTTGCACGACGACGCCACTGAAATTCTGGGCTGGGAAGCCACACCACCGGTTCTCAAAAAATGGGTGGAGCTTTTGGCGAATGAGAAGGGTGACGTTCTCAGCGAAGCTGATTTTTTGCGATTACAGGATGAAGTGAAGGTCCAGGCCGGAGTGAAGGGCAAGCATCTGTTCATGCCGTTGCGAGTGGCGGTGATCGGAAAACCTCATGGTACAGAGTTAAAAATTCTCGTGCCGCTTTTGCAAAAGCAATCTCTGATTGCGCGAGCGAATCAGGTTCTGGCAAAATTGAAGGTATAGTTACAACGAAAGAGTGCATATGAGCCTGCGCATTTACAATTCTCAAACGCAACAAAAAGAAGATTTTCAAACTATTGAGCCCAATCGCGTGAAAATGTATGTTTGTGGCCCCACGGTTTATGGTTTTTTGCACGTGGGGAACTTTCGTGGTCCGGTGTTTTTTAATTTTGTACGGAATTGGTTGGAGTCCATTGGTTATAAGGTGGATTTCATTTATAATTTCACTGACGTCGATGATAAAATTATCGATCGTGCCAAAAAAGAGGGTGTGGGTCCGTCCGAGATCAGTGAACTTTATATTTCTGAATTCAAAAAAGATTATGCGGACCTAGGTTTGCGGTCCCACTCGGCCAATCCAAAGGTCACAGAACACATGCAAGACATTGTGGATTTCATCAAGACCTTGGTAAGTAAAAATCGTGCCTACCAGGCCAAAGGTGATGTCTACTTTTCAATTCAGAGTTTTCCTGAATATGGCAAACTTTCCCACCGAAAGGTGGATGATCTGCTCCAAGGCGTGCGGGTGGAATTGGAAGAAGGAAAACAACATCCAGGTGATTTTGCATTGTGGAAGGCCGCGAAAGAGGGCGAAATTTCTTGGGCTTCGCCGTGGGGGCAGGGGCGCCCTGGTTGGCACATTGAGTGTTCGGCGATGATCCGAGCTCTTTTGGGCGATCAAATCGATATACATGGCGGCGGACTCGACCTGTTGTTCCCTCATCACGAAAATGAAATTGCTCAGAGCGAAGGTGCGACCGAGAAACCTTTCGTGAGATATTGGATGCACAACAATATGCTCAACTTTAGCGGGCAGAAAATGTCAAAGTCTGTTGGGAATATCGTGACCTTGCGTGAATTCTTGGAGGATTACCATCCAGAGATCTACAAATGGCTGGTCCTGTCGGTGCATTACCGCACAGTGAGCGACTTTGGAGATCAAGCCATTCTGCGCTCAGTTCAGATTCTGGCCAAATTTTATTCAGGATTGAATCTCGCCGCCGACATGGTGCCGGCGGGGGAGAGCTTGCCCATCGAAGTTCAAACTCCTGAATTTAAAAATTTAGTTTCAGGAATCAAGAGTGGCCTGTTTGATGATTTCAACACTCCGATGATGGTGGCTGAGCTTCACCAGGCCTTGCATCTTCTCAATGCGAATGTCCGAAGGGGTGCAAAGGCGTCGGTTAAAGGTTTATCTTTCGCAAAGGATTTTTTAACTTTGTTTCGCTGGGTGAGTGATCTCACTCAGCTTTTCCAAGCTGATCCCAAAGAGTTTTTGAGATATCTCGACGACCTTCTGTTGAAACAAAAGGGAGTTGCTAGAGAAAAGGTCGACGAGCTAGTGGCGGCAAGAACTCAAGCGCGACAAGCGAAGGATTTTGCAAAGTCAGATCATTTTCGTGATGAGCTTGTGAAGCTAGGTATTGCCATCTCAGACACGGTGCAGGGAACAGTCTGGGAGGTTGATAAAGCCAGCCAGGAGGCTTGAGTCTTTAGGCCCAGAGGCCGAATCGTCAGTCTCCGCCGCCCCCGCCGCCAGCCTCCATAAAATCTCGGTCATCCGTGAAGCCCTGAAGGTCTTTCGGCAAATCAAAACCTAGTTGCAAATCGCTTTTACGAACGTAACCCGCCACCTGATAGGTATCGACAAAGTCTCGGGGGTTGATGACCATGACAGCGATTTTGACCACTTCACCTTGCTCTTGGAGCACTTTGACGGTCGTGCCGGGGCGTAAGAAGGCCACGGCGCCGTCGTTGGGCATGGGTTTTAAAAGGCTGTCCTTGAGGCCCGCATCTTTGAAAAAGGGGACGTCATTTCTAAGAAGCATGGGAAATTTTTTAAGTTCTACGACACTCCGCTTGAAGAAATCCAATAATTGAAAATTGATTAGGCGAGCCTCCTCGTCGACCTCGCTGTTTTTGATGGTGGCTTTGATCGCATCTTCGCGAGATAAAACGTCTTCAAGGGCCTGTTGATATTCGGAGGGGTTCAAGCGGGCCCGCACGCGAGCAAGCCGTGTACAGACTTCGGCGAGTTTTACATCATCAATACCAAAGAGCTTGGGCATCGGAGAGTCTGGGTCTCGCACCATCGCCCCTCTCAAGCTCTCTGCGAGATCGAGGTCGTAAACAATTGGAAATTCTGAACCATCCGGAAGTTTGAAGATGGTCGTGTTAAACAGTGGTCGGTAGCTCATGGTGGCCATTTCCGATTCGGCTTTGATTTTTAAACCGACGTCGGCGTTGCCGATCAACACATGAAACATGTGGAAGAGGGCCGACAAACGCACATTCAAGGGACTGCTTTTTTCGAGAAAGTCTGGATCTTCGACGGCCCCAAAACGCTCGCCGATTTTTTTATTGGTTTCAATGAGAAGGGCGTTTCTAGTGAATGTTTGGTTGAGTTCCCAGTCGTGGTAGGTGACCCGAGCCCGACGAATGGCGGGCGTCGGTAAACCCAACGTCATGGCGATTTCGTAGGCGGTGGCTTCGCGAAACGGTGATCGTTCATCGTTGAGGCGACCCATCCCCGTGAACTCTCGTCCTTTTGGATCTGTGCTAACGTGAGTGTTCATTCGAAAGCTCCGCGCTTCATCAAATGAAGTTCCTTCAAGTTCAATTTTCGAATTGTCGGCGTCTTTTTTCAAAATGTAGACGCGCAACTTTGGAAATGTTGAGTCGGTGGCACTGGACATTCCGCGGGCCCTAATCTTTGCGGGCAAAATGTGGTTGGGCTGCGAGGCCTCAGCCAGAGTCGCATCAAAACAGTACTTGTTCGGGGCATCAGGGAGTTCTTCGTCGCAGTCCCGACTCTCACCGCTCCAATTTCCACCCGCATTGGCTTGGTGAGCCTTCTCAAAAGGGCCATTCAAGTTGAATTGCAGGGGTGTGGTCGAGCTGAACAAAGGACTTTTAGACTTAGGTAGTGTTTGGTCAGGTTCACCGTCTGCGCGCCAAGTGGAAGCCGGCGTGCGTGGGGACGGTGAAGATTTTAGTTTTGTCACGCTCGTGGCACAGGCCAAAACAAAAAAGGGAATCAATAAAAGCGCTAGTGTGATTTTCATGACAGCTCCATTCACAACACAGGCCTGAAAACAGCCTGTGTTGTATTCGGAAGGCCTCGTTGAAAACTTTATGGGGCTTTAGGGCTGCAAAAGAACAGTTCCGGTTTCGACGGAGTACCGTTTGGAATGAACTCCGTTGAGGCGACTTCGGTCGAGAAGAACTAAAAAGTCGATGCATTGAAAGTCGGCATCCCATGCGGGCTCACCACAGATTTCGACGCCCGCCTTGAGGTAGGAGTGCAGCAAGGCAGGAATGAGTGCCTTCGCTTGATCGCGTTGAGCGTCAGTCAGTCCGCTTTTGAGTTTTTCAATTTCTTCAGTCAAGCCTGGCATCGTAAAACGGAACGTGGTCGGGCATGGAAAGCGAAGGCTCAGTCGACCCTCCTCTTTGAGATATTGAAAAACCAGGGCGGACTCGTAACTGCTGGTGGTCTTAACGCTGCCGCAACCGAAGAGATATTGGGCACCGGTTTGATTCATGTATTCTGCAATTCCACGCCACAAAAGAGAAATTACAGTTCCGCGGCGAAAGTTTTTGTGAATACAGGCCCGACCCAATTCGACTTTGATGTGTGGATCTCTGAGCAAACGATCCATCTGAAATTCGTCGGCGGAATAAAATTTGGTAGAAAACTTTGAACAATTTAATCGATAGGTTCCAACAATTCGATCTGTTTTTGTATCGACGATGACAAGGTGATCGCAGATGGCATCGAAAGCGTCAGAATCAATTCCACCTTTTTTTGTTTTGCCCTGCATTTCTTCAAAGAAGATTTCGTATCGTAATTTGAGAGCCTCGATGAGCTCGTACTTTTCGGTCACAGTTTTCAAAACTAGCGAGCCCACTTTGAAGTGAATGGGAACTTTCGGTGTGAATTTGTGCAAGCCGTGATTTCGAATTTGGCGAAGGCGAACCCAGCTGTCTGTGATTTCATTGATCATAGGCATTTTCTGAATAGTAGCAATCATCGCAACACCCCTACTTGTTTTGAATCCTGTGGCCTGGAACCTATGCTAATGGGAAACGCTCGGAGAGTGTGTCAAGATTGCGTTTTCAAAGGGACAGATGTCAATTCGGAAGAGATTTTTTAAAAAACCTTCATCCCAAATGATAGAAAGGAATGGGGTCAAATTTCGAGTTGCAAAATTCGGGCGTTGGCTTCGACTTTGATTTTTAATCGCCCACTTGGCAAAGGAATGAGATCTTTGATTTTCACCGAGAGGGGCGGGCGGTTCAAGAGGAGTTCCACCTTCTGGGCAAGTTCCTTGGGGTCGAGGAAGGGCTCGAAACTTCGCCCCAAATTTCGACTCAAGTAAGGGCCCACGTACAAAAGCCCTTTAGGGCTGATCGCGACCGGATAGTCACAGTCGCCGAAGACGGGGACTTTGCTCCAGCCGACCTGGTCAGTGGACAAATAGACACCTTTTGAAGAGGCCAAGGCCAGGGGGCCTAGCGCGGTGCTTTCGACGGCGTAGGAATAAATCGGTGATCGCAGCAGATCCTCGGTCTTTAAAAGTGGGACCGAGGGAGTTTCAAATTTGCGGTGAGGATCTCGCCACCAAACGAAACCGTGATCTTTGAGGTGAGAAAAATTCCAGCGAGCTTCGAGGCGTCGGGCAATGGCGGCAAAGGCTCTGATCGGTGGGCCTTTTTCAACGGGTTTTGTGATGATGGCTCGTTCTGGATCTAGGTAAATCTTAGTTGAGAGTTCAATGGGGACTAAGGCGTTTTCAGTTTTTAGGAATTCGTTCTGTCGAAACTGCACCCGCTCCCATTCATCTCCGATCCAAACCCAGTTGGCAAAGTCAAAACGGGTGGCGAGGTGATTTATGTCGAGCCAGCCCCGAGATTCAAAAAAGACAACATAAACCCACGGCCCCGAAATCTTTTCGATGCGCACTTTTGAGCCGAGTGGCACCGTTGTTAAGACTCGATCCTTGTGACTGGGGCCGTTGCGCAAATAAGAGTCCACGAGGGTTTGACCGATGTTGTCGGCTTCGAGATCTTGGGCAGTCACCAGGCCGCCATTCTCAATTTGCCAGGTTCGGTTTTTCCAAGTGACCTCGAAAGACAGACGATTTTCAGATCGCAAGAGTCCTTGCTGCAGAGTTTCTTCAAAACTTTGCCCCGACGAGAACACAGCAAAAGGGGAGGCAAAAAAGTGAATGCCCGATCGGATAGCAAAAGCCGACGCATTTTGACCTATTGCGATGAGGCTGACTGAGAAGGTCAGCGCGAGCAGAGTTGTGAAGGCGTGAGGGGCGGGCGAGTTGTGCACTGGCATTAGTTTAAAATTCTTGCGGTTGTTCTCACAAGACCAGATCCCTTGATGGGCGGGGTTTCGTTAAATGAGGGGCGAACTCCGACGCAGCTTTCGGCTCGCGCCCCTTTTGACCAGGGCCAAGCGCTTGGATATAGTCGGGCCTTGAAGTTTTGGATTTTTAATCAGGTCTTCCCTGGCGGGAGGATGATGGAAGCTAAATTGAAGATAAGTGAGGAGAGGCAATGGCAAAGCTGAGCGTTTCGAGTCTGGGTGTGGTGGGCAGTGGGCAAATGGGAAATGGAATTGCTCAGGTCGCTGCGACGTTTGGCCTGTCAGTTGTGCTGGCAGATGTGTCGGGTCCTGCGTTAGAGAAGGCGATGATGACGATTCAAAACTCTTGTGATCGTCTCATTAAAAAGGGCACACTGACAGATGTGCAGAAGACAGAAATTCTTTCGCGCATTCGTACGTCTCAGGATTTAAAAGCCCTTATGGATTGCGACATCGTGGTGGAAGCGGCCACCGAAAACGTCGATCTAAAAATAAAAATTTTTCGGGAACTGGACCAAGTGGTAAAGCCTGAGGGAATTTTGGCGACAAACACCTCCTCCATTTCGATCACAAAAATGGCCGCGGCAACGACGCGGCCAACACAAGTTGCAGGGATGCATTTCATGAATCCTGTTCCCTTGATGAAATTGGTTGAAGGAATTCGTGGTCTGCAAACCTCTGACGAGACCTTTGCGACGGTGCGTGCTCTGGCCGAGAAAATGGATAAAGTTTTTGTTGAAAGCACTAAAGATATGCCAGGTTTTATTGTCAATCGAGTGCTCATGCCGATGATCAATGAAGCCATTTATACTTTTCACGAGGGAATTGCGTCTGTCGAATCGATTGATACGGCGATGAAGTTAGGAACCAACCAACCGATGGGCCCATTGACGCTGGCGGATTTTATTGGGTTAGACACCTGTTTGGCGATCTTGCATGTTTTGCACGAGGGTCTGGGGGATAGCAAATATCGACCTTGCCCCCTTCTCACGAAGTATGTTGAGGCCGGCTGGTTGGGTAAGAAATCGGGCCGTGGCTTTTACGATTATTCATCGAAGTCCGTCTGAGAATTGGCAAACTCTTAGTTTTTGAAACATAAGATTTTTTAGGAGATCTTCGAATTATGGAATTCCAAACTTTACGGATGAAATCTGAAGAGCGAATTTGGACCATCGAAATTCACCGACCCGAGGCTCTCAATGCCTTGAACTCACAAGTCATTAGCGATTTGAGTGATGCATTGAGAACGGTTGGCGAAATGGATTTTGAGCACGCGCGAGCCCTCATCATCACAGGGGCTGGCGAGAAGGCCTTTGTCGCCGGCGCTGATATCAAGGAAATGGCAGATATCAGCGAGCCCGAAGCCTTGGCTTTTTCTCAACGTGGTCAGCATTTGTTTTTGGAATTGAGTGTGTTGCGAATCCCTGTGATTGCCGCCGTCAACGGTTTCGCCCTGGGGGGCGGTTTGGAATTGGCGCTGGCTTGTGATTTCATCTGGGCTTCGGAGCGCGCCAAATTTGGTTTCCCGGAGGTGAGCTTAGGACTCATGCCGGGGTTTGGTGGAACCGTCAATATGGCGAAAGCGGTTGGCATTCGCCGCGCGAAAGAACTCACCTTCTCCGGACAAATCATCGATGCTCAAGAGGCGTGGCGAATTGGACTCGTCAATCGCGTGGTGAGTTCAGAGGCCTTGATGGCTGAAGTTCGCAAGCTGGCTTTGACGATGGCCGAAAAAGCGCCACACGGAGTTGCACGCAGCAAGCAATCCATTCGCGAAGCCTACGTCCTCAATCCCGAGGCGGCATTGAAGGTGGAAGCCAAACACTTTAGCGAATTATTTTTGACCCAAGATATGCGTGAGGGCACTAAGGCCTTCATGGAGAAACGAAAAGCCAATTTCACCGGTGAGTGAGGCCAGTTCAATGAAAACAAAAAATACAGTTCGTATTGTAACGGCCGCTGCCCTTTTTGATGGCCATGATGCGAGCATCAATATCATGCGCCGAATATTGCAAGATTTCGGTGCCGAAGTCATTCA
>CALCCV010000063.1 GCA_937900305.1 uncultured Pseudobdellovibrionaceae bacterium
GCTCTTCCGATCTGTTGGTATAGACAGGATTATAGATGATCAGGAAATTTATTTACAGCTTTTGGAAAATAAAGAAATTGCATTGGAGCCGTTGGAGTCGGGTGATTATGATCTTTCTTCTCTCAATATTCCTGGAAATAAGGAGTTGGGAAGGTTTTCAAGGTTATATGGCACACCAGAAAATTCAGAGTTGGCACTCGAAATTTGGCACAACGGTTCAGTGCAAATGTTGGAAGCCAATGGTTTTGCGCCAAGCACACTGAAAATTACGGGTTACTTGGTCCCCGGAACTCAAAATGAAAGTTCTGTCCGCATCGCAGTGATGGATCCCAAGAGAGGGCCAGGCTATGTTGACCCAGACGGATTGCCTCACCAAGGTTTGTTGTATTGGTTCGGGGACATTAAATACACGACCATATATGAAGCTCCAACTCCCATTAAGGAATATCAAATCACTTGCAGACTCGTGCAATAAAATTGGAACCGGGAATGCGTTGTTCGCTAATATAAGGCGCTGAAGCGCGAAGAGGATTTAAAAAATTAGCGTCCCAGATCATCTGTTGAGGTGACCCTCGAATTTCAGCCAACTTGTTTCTCGAGTTTTTAATGGCCTGAAGAATCGGGGGAAACCAGTCCACCCTAAGAAAAAACAGTCGGCCTCTTCATGTTATCTAGGTACCAGTGTTCGACACTCTTCCAGTTCTCGATCGTGGCTGAAGAAAATCGCCCCTCGGCGATCATTGCGTTCATCCAGTTGAAAACGAGAGAAAGGCGATACTGGTAAAATGCTTCAAAACGTCCCTTCCAACGATGTGAAAATGGGCGGATGCTCTCGTATCCATCAAAAAAGACCGCGATAATCCACTGGCGATGAGATTCGTGTTTTGCGAGTTTTAGCACTGTTGAAAGGCTCGCAGCTAAATCATAAAGGAACCAATGAAAGCACGAGTCATCATAGTCAAAAGAAACAATCTGTCCCTCAACGACGAAGAAGTTTCCGCGATGAAGATCGCCATGAATGAGACCGTAGTGTTCATCTCCTTTTTCCAATTGGGAAAGCCAGTCAATGCACTCTTGTAATCGAGCGCTGGCGGGACCAATCGAGGACTTTGCAAAAGAAGCTGCCTTTACTTTGACAGCATCGAATTCCCATTCGGGACGTCGGTCTTCTAGATTCTTAGATTTTCCGTACTCCATCGAATGTATGTGGAGTTGAGCCAGATAAGCGCCCCAATTAAATAAAAATTCAGGTTCTAAAGACTCTTCGTCAGTTGTTCTCAGTCCCTCGATTTTTTTAAAGACGGTCGCAAAAAATAGTTTGCCGTCGAATTCGATGCTCTCAACGAGCTCGCCATTTTTCGAGGCAATCGGAATGGCTAGCGGAAATTCTTTTCTCGCCAAGTCGTCCATAAAAGCAACTTCGGCGAGGACTTCATTTTTACTTCGATGGGCAGCCGGAGTTAGGCGAATGACAATCTCTCCGCCCTCATTACTTGAAAAGTAGACGTGATTTGCCAGATAACGGTGAAAAGTAGGATTTTTATGAAGCTCCCATAGAGACTGTACGAAGCGCAGGTGCTTGAAACTTGGCTCCTCTTCGGCCAGCTTCAAAATGGAGCTCACAAATTCTGTTTTTCCTGTTGTGTAAGCCTCGCGATCGTCCGGAAACTGACAGGCCAATGTCGATTTTAGATCTGAGTAGGCTTTTAAAGACTCCGGGTGAGCTTTTAAGTAATCACGAAAAAGAATTCGCCGTTTTATCTCATCGTGGTTTCTTTGATAGATGTGAACATGATGGGTGCGACCCTTTCCACCTGCTAAAGGCAAACCTTTAACGAAATAAAAGTGGTCTTTTTGCGGATTATCTCGCCAATAGTTGTAATTCAATTTCTCGAGCGGCTGGATAAACTGAACCGCATCTGAAATTCGCTCAACGCTAATGAGTAAATCTATAATAGGCTTTGCCGAGAGTCCGGGAATCGCCGTGCTGCCGATGTGTTCAATTTCAAAATTAATATCTGGCAAAGCCTCTCGAATAGTCGCGATTTCTTTGATCGCTAGTTTTGGCCATTTTTCATCATAAGGGATCAAATAAATGCTATCGTTACTCATGCAAACGGACCTCGTTGTCGACGCTTTCCAAAAAACACCAAAACTGTGAATTCCCCACCGCAAAATCTGTGTCTCCAGGCACCAGCTTATCCAGTATCGATCACAGCCGGAGCCAAGCTTCCATGCCGCAATCAAGCCGTCTCCCAATGAGGACGTGCCAAGACTCGAATAGATCTGTAGTGAATCAAAATTCACTTTTTCCACTTCCTACGCCTCGGGATAAAGCTCGTATTGACGAACGTCTTTTTCGATTTCGTAGTAGTCACCTTTATTAGCAACGAAAATATGCCGCTCGATTTTTACATTTGTAGGGCCATCGAAAGCACCAAGTGAAAGACCCATCCAATCTCCTTTCGTAGGCCCAAAAAATAGAGGCGAGCCGCAAGTTCGGCAGAATCCACGGCGTGCTTTTTCTGAGGATTGATACCAAGTCAAATTCTCAGAGCCGTGAATTTTCACTGAAGACCGGGAAACATCAACTCCGGCTTCATAGTGTCCCGTACTTTTTCTGCATTTCGTACAGTGACATGCGCTTGCTGGCGGAAGCGGACCTGTAACCTCAAAGCCGACAGATCCGCAAAGGCAGGATCCCTTATAATTATGCGTGTGCGCAGTCATAAAAACTCCTTAATTCTCTCTCTGCAATCAGTCCACTGTTTCGATAAGAATGGTGACACAGATCCGATTTCACTGACTTTGCTCAATAACGGAAAGAAAGTTGCAGGCTGTCGGCGGATCCACTCACCGGTTTCACTCTGCAAAATCGTTTCCGTGCCTTCGTAAGAGTGGCGTCCAATTCGAACTGATCCAGTTGGAAATTGCTTTTGCATAGACTCGACGGCTTCCTGAATCGCGACTTTCGGAAGTGACTGGCCGGTTTTCTCTGCCCACGACGTCAGAGCGTTGAGACCTCGAAGAACATCATAAAAGTAATAGCGAGGGAAACAGAGCTTGCCCCAGTTTTTGGCACTTTCTCTTTTACTCGCATTGTGTTTGGTATCGGAGCCCAGCATGAGTTTGCGCTTCATCAGAAATTGAGCGCCGCGATCCAGGAACGACTTCTCCTCAGTCGTAAAAGGTCTTGAGGTGTAAAGTAGAACCGCCTCGAAAACCGCGATCGTTCCGACCATCGAACTTGGGACCTCATCTTTTGCAAGATAAGCTTCGTTGTCGCAATTGAGACCGCCGTCAGGCATTTGATATCTTAGAAACCAGGGGCGCATCCACGGAAGCTCTTGATCAACGTCAACTCCGCGCTTGGCTAGAACCTGATACACGTTGCCGACCTGGCAATGACAAGGGCTCCCTCGGTATGGATCAACACCTTCAGGCATCTCATGAGTGTGAACAGGAAATATCTTAAACGGAATTCGATTGAGGGAAGCAACGTAGGCTTCGACAATCGTGTCAGGTATTTGGTGAGTCTCTCGCATCTCGTGAAGAAGAAGCATGTGCCACCATGGGGAATTCCATTTCGGCCAGTAGGCATCTGCTGTCACCGTTTTGATAGCATGGTTGGAATTTAGATATTGGACTGAATTTTCGATCTCTTTGAGAAAGTGGGTCTCTGTCATTTTGATACCTTTCTTAAAGTTTTCAGATGTTGTTTTTCTTTGGCGGCCAGGCAGTCGAAATGTTGTCCGTTGAGCTTGCGATACCTTTTGATGAGGCCCTATTGTTCAAAGCCAAATTTTTTATAGAGCGCGCATTAGCAGAAACATTTGAAGTGTAAACATTGAGTTCGACTTTCGCAAGGCTTCTTCATCTCAGAAAAAAACAGTTTAATAGGTCGATAGGTGCCTTGGTTTTGCTTTTGCATTGAACAATCTCCATGATGTTTATAAAGGCTCTATTGCACAGTAGATACCTCAGCAAATTGAAACTGTTCAAGACTTTTACAAGTGTCAAATTGCTGTGGTTAATTTTCGTTCAGCTGCCATTGCATACAATCGTCGCCAATAAATGTGAAGCTGCCCCAAGCCAATCGGAAAAAGACTTGTGGAATCCTGTGGATTACATTCACACCCAGTTGAAGGATCTTGAAGGTAAGCCAGTTCCAATTTACAGTTTTCGCAGTTATCAAGGAGAGGCCTTTGTCCAGGGGCGACTCTTGATGGGTAAAGTACCGGCTTTGGTGTATGAATTGCAATTTAAAAACTACGCACCGATTGTAACAATTGGCGTTCATCCAACACAAATTCTTTCGCAAGAAGATCTAGATCTTCTTGCGATTTATTTCGAACAGATTTTTCCACCAGCAGTCACTGAGTACAAAAAATACGGGTACGATATTTCTGTTTCGATCTTAAGTGATGGATCGCCACGAGATACTTCCAAAGTCGAAATTTCGCTAATGGGATTTCCCAACCATGTTATGGCTTTCATCAGCACTGACGAAAATCAGAGGTTAATGGCTTTTAACTTTCTGGGCAGCCTCCCTGATAGTTATTTGGGTGTTCTCGCTGAGGGTGATGCTCCGCCTGTTAAGATTTCCAATGAATTCATTTGGAGTCACGAAATCGGCCACGCTATCCTGTTTCGCTACTTCAGTAATACTGGCAGATTTGGTGCTGCGATTCACGAAGGTCTTGCCGACTACTTAGCTTGGTTGAGTTTGGGTATGCGTCCTACTGATCGTCATGCGATGTCGGAAGTTCGCGGAAACCTGACTTATCAAGAGATGATTTCCGAACTAGAAAACGGGGGGACCCCCCACCACACAGGCCGATTTGTCAGCGAGTTCTTGATTCGATTTACAAAAGCGACAATCAAAAACAACTTGAGCGTTTTTGAATTGCAAAAATCCCTTCGCGAAGCTTTCAAAAATTTCGGAATCGATCACTCCATGTTTGGCGACCAAACAAACTTTCATCATTTTTTGGCCCGCCTTGAATTGGCTTTGCCAAAGCGTTTTGAGCCAGTTTTTTCCGCCGTCAAAGTTGAAATGGAGATACCAGATGCGAAGCTGGTGAAAATTAAATCCCCTGATGGTAGGCAAAGTTCAAATCCAGTCTTGGCCGATCATATTGCGATTGGGTTATCCAACTGGGACTTTTTCCCATCTCCGGGAAATCTCATAGATGAAAAATCCCTGAATTTTGGACAGTCTCAGGGGGCCTGGAAAGACGGCAAAGTGGCAAAGGAACGAAGCAATGACAAACTGTTAATTGACGGTAACGGCACCGTTTGGAAAGTTTTTGTCGATTTAATAGTTCGATCCCCTGGTCGTTACGACTTGGAATTTTCTAAAATGAATATGGAAACTTATGCACGAGTAAAATCCGTCATGTCAGTTCATGTTGACGCGACCAAAGGTTTAGCCGTGCAGATAGAGACTTCGGCGGAGCATCCGGATCGGGATATTTTTGACGGATTCTTGGCGCAAGTTCATGCAAGCGTGTACTACTCCCTTAAAATCAATGGTCAGATTGACAGATCCAGCGAGGATAAGATCATTAGCCAGTACAATGGGGTGAAAAAATTCGAGCCGCTCTCTCGCGCTTATATCGTCGCGCAAATCGCAAACATGGCAGGGAGTTTTTCGCCAAAATTCATTGAGTTCCTAAAATTCCTCCGCGATCATGATGAATTCGGTCAGGTTAGGCAGATGGCTCTCGAGATACTGGAAGCGCGCGGGTACGACACGTTTGACTCTTGCCAGCAGCTCTTTTAGTGTGGAGGATTGTGGGACTCAATTCAAGAGGCTCTTACAGTTCAACTCAAGTTTTAGCTAATGACCTAACCGGTAAAGAGCAGCAAGGTTCATTCTTGCCAGGTTGATCCACGTATTGTCGAGAACCTAGTGGGTTAAGATCAAGATCTCTTGGATCAAATTTTTGGATTTTTCGGTGAGCGGAAAGATCCACGATTGTCCTGGTTCTGTTTGGAGCTTCGATATGTGCATGGCAGCTTCTTGGATCTGAAGTGTTTTTTCCATGCTGACATAGGGAGCCAGAGCAGATTCAAGTGGCGAGCCACTGTTGTAAGCGAGGATGATCTTTTTTCCCAATGTCAAAAACTGTTCTACTTGTTCTGCAGTTAAACTAAATGCATTTCCAGTGGACACGACAAGAGCTGTTGGCATTTTGATTAATGTGTAGATAGCGTATTTTGCGTCTTCCAGATCCTCGCTGAATGGGGGAAACAGATGGAAATTGAGCGTCTGCTGGAGGCCTTTATAAATGCCCTCGATGTCTTCAGGCAGGGCACCTTTTGCAAAGGGCAACAGATGCTCATTGAGAAACGGGACGACCAAATTCAAATGCTTCTTAAGCGCAACTGTATTTGACGAGACCTTCTTGTTAGAATCGGTATTTTTTTTGGGAGCAAATGCTCTCATCGCCGAATCGACAATCTTTAGTACCTGCGGGTTGCTGAGATCGCTTGATTGGGAATACTGGATGATGTCTTGAACGGTTTCGTATTTTTCTTGATCATTCATATAATTTGGCGAAGGAACTCCATAGGATTTTGCCATATCCAAAAATTTATGAATTGAAAAATAAGGTCCGATCTCCAAGCTCGACTCAGTTGCCTTATCTAGGTGAATTCCAATTTGATTATGTTGAGTTTTCCCCTGAATGATGAAGTCGATCGATTCCACGTGGTAAAAGGGAAAGACGGGCAGATCGCCAGCGCCAGTAGCAGTGTAAAATGTTTGTTTAATTTGAAACGACGAAGCCGAGTTCAAATCGGCAAATTTTAGCATCTGTTCCTGAGTGACATGACCATACTGACTTAGCACAGCTTGAATCTCGCTCCCTGCTTCCACCTCAAAAGGCAGATCAAACAAGTTTTGTGCTTTTGAACAACCTTCATTTGCGGTGAGAAATTTCATATTAATGGGCGCTAAAGTGTAATTGAGAGCTTGAGGTTCAGGATTTCGAGTCGAAAGCCATTTTACTTTGTGTTCGACTGAACCCAGTTGCGTGACGGTGATCTGCCCCTGACATTGAAGATCTATATCAGCCGTGGTCCATTTTTTTGGGGCCGTTTGGCTTTGCAAAGAAAAGACGGTGAGGGTCGCGAGGATGAGTGAAATTTTCATTTAAGGTCCTTTGTAGGTTGTTTAGCGTAAGTGCTAAATTGATGGGACAACCTACAAGAAGTCGACATATTATAAAAATTAATCAATTTTATGCACGTATTAGAATAGGTAATTTGTTAGTTTTCGAAGGCTAGCAGGAGACATGTTTTGAACAGCTGTACAAAAATGAATTCCCCCTAGCTAGAAATTGAAAACAGAAGAGACATCTATCTCTAGTTTAAGGGGGACGGGATTGTAGGTAAGTGGCTTTCGCAAAGGAGCCCTATCAGCTGGTTGTGTTTCGCCTCAGAATGGTATTAAAGATCATATCCGATACAAACATTTCCTGGCCTGGTGAGTCCCGGCGCCGCGGCCTCGCACCGGGATCGTTCAACCACACAGAATTAAATCCCGCTTGTTTAAGAATTCTCTGCCACATGGGAGCCTCAGCCGGCACGACATCGAACATCGTTAGATTTTGTTGAATTGGAGTGCAGTTGGCAATAATTTGAGCCGTTTCATACTGTGTATATTCTGCTAGTTGTGGACATTGGTGGATATTCACAGCGTCCAAAGTTGGCTGGCCCCCGCCACGAAATCGAAAGCAATATTTGATGGAAAATTGCTAAAAAGGAAAACTTCTAAAAATCCCTTTTTTTGCGCCCAAAGCTCAACAGAGCGCACTTAAAGAGGCTCGTCATTTGCTCTATGAGTTCTCATGGGACCTCAGATGCGCTCATTATTCATATGTTCAATTCTACTCTGGTCATCTGTTGTCAATTTTTGGCACCCGAATTCGCATTCCCCTGTGTCTCGACGGCCCTCTTTGAGGACCTTTTCGACCCCAAACCCACTGATCAAGAACTCACTGATAAAGACTACCTCGAAATTCTCGCAGGATTTGATGGTCGAGACCTTGAGGCCAAACCCGAAACTCGCGTGGCAGCTAAGGGCGGTTGGACGGGCAGTGGAGGCGGTGGAGTTGTCTGTTTTGAGAACCTTGCGACGGCCGAGAGTTTTCTGGCCCAACCCAATGTGGAAGCTCTCTCTAAAGCGTATGTTTATACGTTTGATCTGATTCGACCACCGTTGATTTTTTCAAAAGACATAGGTAAAACGTTAAACGCTCCCACCGAGACCGCCGAAGACCTTGGCAAAATTTTCCCGGCTCTTTCCGAAAACGAGACGCCAGAGGCGTATTTGAAACGATGGTTGAATGTGCTTCGCCCATTTGATCCAGATCTAACGACACTGCTTGACCACTACATTCGGAAAATTATCGGTGACGGGACTTACTCTAAAAATTGGCTGATGGCTGAAAATCTGCCGATCATTTTGGACTCCGAGGCCTATATATCCCGCAATCGAGTTGTGCCAGGGCAACCATTGAATTGTCGATTCATCCAACTTATCTTTCGGCTGTCGAGGGTTGAAGGTCGGCGCACTAGATCGGAAGAGCACACGTCTGAACTCCAGTCACGGCTACAGATCTCG
>CALCCV010000064.1 GCA_937900305.1 uncultured Pseudobdellovibrionaceae bacterium
AGAACAGGGAACCCGTTGGTACACTCGCCAAGTTGGCGGCTGGATGAAGTTGACAAAGTCGATTGAAAGAAATGGAGACCAGCTGATCTTATCTATCACAAGGTCCCGCTTCGAAAATTCTTTTCGGAGAGTTGCGGAATCCAGCGCCACTTGCCAATACAATTTGGTTCCGAATTAGAGAGTAAGTTTGAACGCCGGTATAGACTCCGGCGTCGTTAAGATCAGGATTAGTTACTGACTTTTTTGTCGAGAAATAAAAGCTGTGTCGCCACTTTTTCAGGGACAGTGACACCTTGCTGACCCAAATAGTTCGTCAAGCGGTGTAGCTTTTCATTATAGCTTAGGTAAGATCGAGAACCATCGCCCATTGCGAGGTCTAAGAGCTTGGGCAAACAAAATGTAACACCCTCGTCTCCGGCCGCCATCATTTCAACTTGATCAAAACCCTTTTTTTCAAGTTCACCCAAGTTAGATTTTAATTTTTCTTGGAAAACCTGGTCTTTTTTCTGCACAGATTCACCGATTTGATCAGATGTGATTTCGGCAGTGGCGATAAAGAGTTTCATTAAATCAACTTTTTCGTTGAGTGTTTGGTCCAAGGCTTCACCACAAAGATCGAGGCGTTCAATGTCCTTGTCAGCGATGAGCTTCATTGGCGGCAGGCGAGAGGCCAAGGTGAGATTGTGCTCGCTATTTACTTTTCCAAAAAAAGACGTATTAGAAAGGGCCAGCAGCGCCAGAAGACCAAATGACATCAGACTTTTGTTTTTCATGCAGCCTCCTAGTGGCAATATAAGAATACACCTTCAACATCCGAGCCTGTACTAATTTGAAACAGCCTTATTGTTTCAAAATAGGAATGAGATATGAGCGTCGTTGGCAAGGAATTTGTACTTAGAAGATGGCATGAAGTTGATCTTTGCCGTGTTGCTCTTTATCTTCGCCGTGCCTGCTCTAAGTCGCCAAAAAGGGGCCGACGTTGCCAAACCTTTGCAAATCCCAATGGAATACATTCGGTTTCAACAAAATCGCCAAGCTTATCAAGAAATGATTCCAAGTGGCTTGTCTGCTACCAGCAGTGAGGCACAAGTTTTCAATAAATTTGCGGATCGTGGAGTGCAGTTGTTTTTTACATCTGATCAGATAAAATCGACACCGCTTGGACGAACGGCTGACTCACTTCAAGACACTTTGAAAACGGATCTTGATTTAGGGACGGCGCGAACGCGACATTTAGTTTCATTTCAGATTTTAGCTCTGCAAAGTTCTGCGCAGGTGAAATACAGTGGCTGGTTGGAGGCCCTCTTCAATATGGATTTTCAACGGCACAGTTCGCAAATGGAGCTAACGAGCCAAATGACACAAACTCGAACTCTCTTTTTGACTCACGTTCAAATTCCCGATTCAACGAGTACGTTGGTCGGAGTCAGAGTCCATTTTTAGGCAATGCCTGCTCAAGCCTCTGGGCCGAATTTCTTTTTTCTTTGACGGCGAGAAAGCGATCGGCAATTTGGTCATGCAAACGATCGGCAATTTTGGCGCGCTCTTCTGCGGGATTGATTTGATAAGGATCTAAAAACTCAACTTGAGTTTTGATTGTTGAGCAGGTGAAGGAACCCCACAGCGAAGAAAGAAAA
>CALCCV010000065.1 GCA_937900305.1 uncultured Pseudobdellovibrionaceae bacterium
TTTCCTACCAAGATTCCGTTTTAAGTGGCCACAATCATGATAACCATTCCCACGGTTTTAGCGCTCCATTGGGATCCCTCAAAAAGTTTCCAAAGAAATCACCTGCCGAATTGACGAGTGATGAGTGGCACCAACTGGATCTCGAACTTACCAAACTCCCTCAAGCGGTCACATTGGAGTTCTCTTCGGGAGTTCAAGTGAAGGGTCGCTTGAAAGACCGAGTCCTGCGCGATGGAAAAACTTTGATTCTCAGTTTTGACGATTGCACAGTTTCGCTGGACAACAAAATTCTCTTCGAGCCGGGATGGGGAGATTTTGACTTAGCTCTGGGCACCCGCATCGTCTCGGTTTTCGGTGGCGCTGCCGATCGCGAAGCCTTTGGCGAAACTGAAGATTTTGAAGCGGTTGTTATTCCTCCTGCTTCTCACTCGGCTGAACAAAAAACTCTTTTCTCGATTTACCAATCTGTGCGCTCGCTGCGTGAAGCCGGGGGGCGAGGCGAGTTCTCAAGCACGAAATCACCCCACGCGCATCCAGCGATGATTCTTCGCGAGCGGCTCCAGCAGTTGCTACTGCAAGCTCAAGACTTTCCTGACGACTGGCTGTTAATTTTAGAGCTTTATGAAATCGCTAAGCAATGGGGACCCTCCGAAGCAATCCTTCCGCTGTTACAGTCTCGGTTATTGAATATCGGCGCTAGTGAACCACGATGGCAGGCCCTGATTGAAGCCGGATTGCAAATCGCTCACTTTTACATGCCCGGCAAAACTTCCAATGGATAAATCACCTGAATCAAACCGACCCTACGAAATTCGCGTCGTGCTCGCTCGATCACTTTATGAGCGAAACGTCGGATCCATGAGTCGCGCCATGAGCAACATGGGGGTTGAAAATTTAATTTTAATTTCACCTCAGTGCGAATTTACTTTTGAATCTCAGCAGGCCGCAGCGACCGGGCAATCAGCGTTGCAAAACCGAACGGTTTATCAAAGTTGGGCCGAATTTGATGAAAATGAACCGACCAGTTTGCGAATTGCCCTCACCGCGCGCGATGGGCGGGGCCGAAAGGCCGAAGACCTGCAACAAACCCTGCTGCACCTTCGCCAAACATCTCCGGTCTATCAGCAATCTGCGCAGCCCGTGCTGCACTTGATTTTAGGCCCGGAAGATCATGGCCTGAACGCCAACGATCTCATTCATGCCCATTGGGCCTGTTTGATACCTACGTTCGGCATGAACACGTCTTTAAATCTCGCCCAGGCCGGGTTATTGGCCATGTTTATTGTTCGCCAGTGTTGGGGCGGCGAACGCAGTGCTCGGCCAGTTCGCTCTGAAGACTATCAGCTTTTGCCCGAGGGTTCATTTTTTCCCGATGAACTCTTTCAGGGGTGGCTGGAAGAACTGGGCTTTGCCATGAAAAAGAAAAAAATCAACGCCTTCATGGTACTTAAGCGAATGATGTTGCAAAACACTCCTACCACCAAAGAGTATCGAGTGCTCGAAATTGTCCTCCGCCAGACCATTCGCAAATTGCGTGAAAGAAAAACGTTGCTCTCGAAACCGAATCCTTGATTTTTGTCCAAGACATACCTCTCCGAGCCACTTTAACATAGACCAACGCTCTGCAAGTTTTTAAAATTTCTGGTAGGAGACAATATGCCAGAAAAATCTTCTCCGACTGATGAGTTTGCGACGGCTTCAGATCTTGAAATGAAATCTCCTGGAACGGATTTTCCTCCGAAAGTTGAGTTCTTTCAGGATGCCACTCATTTTCATTTTCTGAGAGAAATCCTTATTCCGAAACTCAATACGGCCTCCCACGAGAAATTCAACGTTTGGTGCTGCACTTCCGCAACCGGAGAGGATCCCTATTCCATCAGTATCTGTTTGAGAGAAGGCCTTGCAGACCCCGAAAGTTATAAAATCCTAGCAACGGATGCCGATCAAAATGCCTTGAACATGGCTCAATCCGGCGTCTATAAAAACTCCCGACTAGGCGCTCTTCCTGAAAACTTGAAACGCTCTGCCTTCGCCCACGGAACTGGAGATATCAGTGACTGGGTTCGAATTAAAGCCAGTTACAAGCAAAACGTTGTCTTCAAAATGCACAACTTAGCTGACCCGTCAGTCCCGAACGCAAGTTTTGATTTGATCGTATGCCGCAATTTTTCTTCGCCCTCTCAACACTTTTCAACAGAGATCGTCATTCAGAAACTGTTTTTAGCCGCCAAACCCAACGCCTATCTGTTTGTGGGCTCAGCAGATTTAATGACGGGAATTAAACATGACTGGACGGTCGTAAGCCCCACCATATTCCAAAAGGTCATCGCGACCGAATCTAATTTCTGATTCACTTTGAAATTTTATAGCTGGTCCTAACCTTAGTCCGGTTTTTCCATTTTCGATGGTGAACCTAGACCTCTGATCGTGTGCATTTTCCGTCTGGCGCGTGCTAAACTCAGAGGAAATGGAAAAGACCGATAAAATTTTTTATTTGCTGACAAAGGCATCCGATCGCACCATGTTGTTTCACGAAGTCGCATCTAAAAACTGCGAAATCATGGTGAAAGGAAAAAAAGATCTTTCATTTCGGGTTAGGGTGAAGGTTTTTCGCAATGAGCTTGATTTGCTGTGTGAGTCCGCCGATGGCATTCAGCCGACTCTGTTTGAAGGCGAAGAGGTCATGGCGCAAATCGACCTCAATGGAGAAAAGTTCTTCTTAAAAACAAAAGCCCGCTGGCACGACGAACTGCTCATCCTTCCGACCAACGTTGATATCTATCAGTTACAAAGACGTCAAACTTGGCGAATAAAAATTCCGCGAAGCTACAAGGCCAAAGCGATCATCGAAAAATTGGGCGACGAATCCGTTAATTACGAAGGCATGGTCCTAGATTTTAGCGTCGGTGGAGTTCGCCTCCAAGTTCCGGGTGCGCTCGCTACCGTCCCCCGAGACACCGCCATTCAAATCATGCTCACGTTTGGAAATCGAAGTCCCATTCTCATCACTGGATATATTCGCCACAAAGTCAAAGATGCCTCGAATGAAAAACTTCAGCTTTTCGGCATCGAATTTAAACCCGTCAGTCAATTGATGGAAAGTCGCCTATTTGCTCTATCGATGGATTTGCATCGCGAACTCTTTATGAGACAGCGAGCTTAAAAATGAATCCAGAAATTTCGCAGGCATCCGCCCGAAAGAGATATTCATAAGCTGCCGGATCGTGGATTCCGACAACTTCTGATTTTCGGGCGCCGGACTGAGGCTCTGACATCGCTAGGGCGAAGTGAGAATTCCCGCAACTCCGGTGGCGCCAGCCGGTTGGTGGCCCGTGTTTTCAAAATGGTGACTCTGCAGAGCGACAGAAGGCATATAACGCTCCCCTTGTTCAATCAGCGAAAGGTGAGCTTGCGCTAGCGCCTTGAGATTGGCTTCAAACTGCATGCGAATGCGTTTAAGTTCAGCCAAATCAGCATGCATTTTTTTAAGAGAGTCTCGAGAATCTCGCACCACCATCTCCGCTTTTTGGTGAGCATCGGTGATGATCAGTTTGGCTTCGCGATCAGCTTCGTGCCTCATGCGTTCAGCCATTTGGGTCGCGGTGGTGATCGTCGATTTCAAAACCTGATCGCGCTCTTTCAAGTCGTGAATGATCAATTCTTTCTCTCGCAAAGAGTCTTTCATCGCATTACGCTCATGCACCAAACTCTCCATCTGCGAAGCCAATTGATGCAGAAATTGATGGACTTCGTCCGCATCGTAACCCATCCACTTTTTAGTAAAACTTTTGTGATTGATATCAATAGGCGTCAACTTCACCATGAGAATTCCTCCTGAAACGGCACAGCTCGCGTCTTGCTTGCTTGATCCATTCTAACTCGTCGCTTCGATTTTTCGCAACGCGAATCCCACTCTCCAAATTCTGCTTCGCAGTTCTTTAAAAACTAGAAAAAAGTCGAGCTGAGGTTCGACTGGGATTGAATCTGCGAAATGCAGTGCCAGCTAGACGAACTCCTTCGCCATCTCTTTGCTTCGCAGAGCCGCTTTTTCGAACGCGATACGCAGGATTCGGTCGACTTCGTACTCTCGCAGAGATTGAAGACCCGCGGCAGTGGTGCCCCGCTTAGAGGTGACTTTGTTTTGCAGCTCTTCGAGTTGGGCGGCGCTGGAAGCCGCGAGCAGGGCGGCACCCGCAAAAGTCTCAACGGTCAGTTTGCGTGCTTGCACGTCGTCGAAACCGTGCTCGACGAGCCAATCTTGCCAAACCATCATCAGTTCAAAAACAAAACCGGGGCCCGCAGCACAGGCCACTGTCATAGAATCCAATAAATCTTCATCGGTCACTTCAAGGGCGTAACCCAAAGTTGAAAATAAATCTTCAACTAAGCGAGAAGCCCCTTTGTCTTTTTCTTGAGTGTAAAAACCGGTGACGCCACGGCCAATGAAGGTAGGAGTGTTCGGCATAGCTCTCACCAAACGGCACTGAGGTAGATATTTTTTGAGAGTCTTGATGGTCACCCCTGCCGCTAAACTGATGACCATTTGTTTTTCATTGAAAATCTGGGCAATAGGCTCGATGGCGGCAACGAGATCCTGAGGTTTCATTGACAGTATGACAATGTCAGACTTTTCAACGAGCTCTTCGTTGTTCGAACACGCCGTAACACCAAAGTCATGAGCCAGGCGAATCAGTTTTCCGGATGAGCGATTGGATGCAAATAGATGTGTAGGCGGTAAAACTTTTTTTTCGACCAAACCTCGAACCAAAGCGGTGGCCAAATTTCCTGCGCCGAGAAAACCGACTTTCACAATCGGCAAAAGTGGATTTGCAGGGTCCATTCTGATTGTCCCTCTCCGTCTCATTGCGGCCGCTCGCCAAATAGCAGCGTGCCTATTCTCACCTCGGTCGCCCCTTCTTCAATGGCGACGACGAAGTCACTTGAGGTTCCCATTGACAAGACCTTGGTGCAACGTAAATTTTCGGCCAACGTCCGCAATTTGCGAAAGTATGGGCGCGATTCTTCGGGCTTTTCTCCAAGTGGGGGAAGGCTCATCAGCCCCTCTATTTGAAGACCCGAGAGGGCGACCAAGGCCTCCCAATCTCGCTCTAAATCCGCGACAGACAATCCCGTTTTTGAAGACTCCTCAGCCAAATTCACTTCCAACAAAACTTTTTGGCGGCCGCCAGAAGCTTCATTCAAGTGGGAAATCTTTTGAGCGAGAGAGAGCGAATCCACAGATTCAATTAAGTGAAAATACTTGTGAGCTATTTTTGCCTTATTGGACTGCAAGTGACCAATCAGATGCCACTCGATCGAGAGACCGGCCAGCTGCTCCTGTTTAGCCAAAGCTTCTTGCACATAGTTTTCTCCAAAACGTCTTTGACCGCAATCCCAAAGCCAACGAATTTTTTCCACAGGCTGGCGCTTGGAAACTGCCAAGAGGTTCACTGTGTGCCCTGCCGCTTGGGCCAAATCGTTAACCTGCTGGCAAATTCGGAGATACGAATCTTTGCATTTTTTTTCTACATCAAAATGTTCCACACCTGTTTTGTACCGCCATGTGAACAATGGGTCAAAAAGATAGAAATCAAACGGCTCTCTGATTTATTGTCTTGCTCGCCTTAATTGCTCCATATTTTGTTGCATACGTTGGTCCGCGCAGGCCAAAATCGGTTTTGGATATGACCTCAGCGACGGCGCAACAACAGAGATTTCCTTTTTGCCTTTCCTCACTACATCGCCCGCTATGACACTCGTAGAAAATCTAGGTTGAACCTCCACCCCATAGGGGTAGGCGGCGACAGGAGTGAATTCAAACTCAGAAGTGCTCAATGCCTTTTGTTCTGTAAATGATTTTTCAATTCGATTTGTCTCAGTCGCAATCACAAGTCTGCCATTTTTTAAGCCGGAAGAAAATTTTCGCTCCACGGTTTGCGCCAATCCCGGTATAGACGGTCCTTGCCACTCGAGTGCTAGCGGATCTGCATCTGAACACGTCATCTTGTCCGCACCGTCAGATGCCACGGCTCCATCAACTCTGCACCAAATATTCTTAGCGGTTTCACCAACTCTTGCCGGAGCTTGAAAGAGAAGATAGCGAAGATTCGTGTTCCCTGAGGATGGCAGAGTGATGGACTGGATGGTGTGATAGGAAGACTTATCAAACTCCTGCAGTTTCTTGTAGATCTCAGGATTTTTTTCTTTATATTCTTCCAGCAAAGGCCCAATTCCTAGGGCCAGGACGTTCAGAGGACCGGCCTCTGTTTTTAACTTCAAATTTCCACAGCACTCTTCATAATTTTTTCCATGACAAACATCTGCTGCCATTTCGTAGGCGTCGACTTGCAACTGGTTAAACTCTCGCATACGATTTGTTTGAGCTACGGCCCTGTCGATTTCTTTGCCCCTGAGTCTACTGATATGAGCTTCAATTTCTGTCAAAGCACCTTTATAGGCCTGACATTCATTACTATGAACTTGATAAAAGTGCTGTTCTTGGGCTTTTTGACTCAGCTTCAGACCCGCCTTTATATTCCAAGGGCGGCTTCCCGCCTTTTCATACGCCGCCTGAGCAGGCTCAACTTTCATTGAACAAAAGCTTTTCACTTTTTCAACTTCCGCCTCAAATGCATCGGGATTCATGCGAATGGCCTCGAGAAGTTTTGGATCATTATTTTTAATCTTTTCTAAATACAGATCTGCTGCCTTTTCAGAACAGTGCTGGAGGCTCGCCTTTTTATTGGCCGGGTCAATGGGAACACAGACTTTGAATCCGTCAAAGCCCGCCTCAAGCTCCGTTTTCTTTTTACAGCTATTCGGAGATTTGCCAGAAGCCTTGACGTCGACTGAGGGACAATAATAGCCATTTTTACCATATTCTTTAGGTCTCATTGTCATGCAGTAAACACAATCGTCCTCTCGCGCTTCAACCGCATTGCTACTTTCGATAAACCAGCTTTTAACGAAGATCTCTAAAATGGAATTGTCTTTGTTGGCATACTCCATGCCCTCCGCATTTTGAATTTTTTCTTTTGCGACTAAAAATGTTAAATGCGCTTTAATGAAACCGAGCTGTGCAGATTCTGGCAAAAAAATGAATTTTTTTGCGTCGAAGTCACTAGTCTTGTCATTTTTTGAGACCGCCCAACTTTGATTCACCATTGAAAACGAAAGCATCAAAAGGACACAGGTCAGTAAGTTCTTCTTCCGAATAAACATGCACACTCCTACGTAAATCAAAAATCCAATATCTAAATTTATTCTGTTTCTGACGACAGAGGAATCATTAAAGAAAACCACGACCTTGGCCTGATACTAACTCACACTAAAAAATCTCCCCTAAGGTTAAGAAATTTCAATTCAAACTCACACAGGGGAAATCCCACGACGTTGAGAAAGTCGCCTTTCATCTCGGCCACAAAACTCCCGCCAAGTCCTTGAATGGCGTAAGCGCCAGCTTTATCGACCCATTCGTTGGACTGCAGGTAGCGATTGATTTCACGGTCAGAGAGAACTCGAAATCGAATGGACGTCTTGCAGAAAAATGAATCCGGAACTTCCTGTTCAAAATTTGAAAAACTCACCGCTGTGATCACTTCGTGCTCGCGGCCCGACAGGCGCCGCAAAATGTGTTCGGCGTCATCGATCGTCGCCGCTTTTCCCAAGGTCCGATTTTGAAAAACAACTTCAGTGTCGGCCGCGACAAACCAATGCTCACCGCAACCTGAAGCTAGACCAGCCTTAGGTTCAGACTGCCTGACCGCTTCTAACTTTCGACGAGAAAGTTCCATGAGGGCATCGGTCACCGATCGATCTGCGATCAAAGTCTCGTCAAGCGGCACTGACTTTTGCTGAACGTCGTAGCCAGCGGTTTCGAGAATCCATTTTCGCCGGGGCGAAGCTGAACAAAGGACCAGGGGAATTTTGTAAATGAGGGAGTTCGGTTTCATAAGTTCGACTTTTCGCGACTTTGGCGGTCTTGTCAAAACCGAAAATCCCTCCGAAAGGCCGCCTCAAAACTAAACTCCGACCGGGTTTTCGCCGATAAGTGAGATGTAGAAGAGTATAGCTATTCTAGGGATTTAGCGAATTGGAAAGGTTGATATGGGATCACCAGAAATCTTGCTTGTTATAGGCCTCATCATGGGGGGCCTTGCGGTGTTTTTATTTATCGGCGCGGTCATTGGTCAAAAAGCTGAGAAGGGTCAGCTGTCTTGGGCCAACAACAATGAACCTAAAAAGTCACGCAACGCGATTATTAATTTCTCGCGCCCGATTGCTCACCAATTCACGTTGCAACACGCAAAGAAAGTGAAAAGTCCTGACTATCGAAATCGCGTGAAAATGTACATCATGACATCGGGTCTTTCGCAAGAGCTGAACATTGATGAGTTCATCGGTCTTCAGATTTTGTGGGGCGTAATGTTTCCACTTTTCATGCTGGTGATGAACTTCGGGCTGGAATTGGGGCTGCCAGCACTGTTGCTGATCTTGATGATTCCCGCCGGAATTTATTTGCCGATCATGCATTCAAAAGGCGAAAAAAAGCGACGGGAACTTTCGGTCCGCGCCGATCTTCCATTTTTTGTCGACCTGCTGTCGCTGTCCGTTGAGGCCGGGTTGGATTTTTTTTCGGCGATTCAAAAAATTGTTGATAAATCGAGAGGATCCGCCAGCGTTTTGGCCGAAGAATTTTCGATTGTCATGAAAGATGTTCAAATCGGCTCGGCAAAATCTGATGCTTTGAAGGAAATGGCGAAACGTCTGGATATGCCCGAAGTAAATTCATTCGTGGCGATGTTAGTTGATGCCGAATCCACGGGTTCACCAGTGACCCAGGTGTTGCGTGACCAAAGTGCGCAGATGCGGCTTGAACGATTTGTACGCGCCGAAAAAGCCGGTGCTCGCGCTTCACAACTGATTATGCTCCCGCTAGTGATGTTCATTTTTCCAACGATCATGATCATGGTTTTTGGTCCAGCGATCATTCAGTTCATGGGTAACAATAAATAGAGGGTTGATGAAGTTCTTGATGAGTCGCACGCAAAATCGAATTCTGATTCCTCGCCTAGGCGAGGCGATTTCGTATTGGCAACGGTCAAAAGGACTTCTGGGCACCCGGGCGTTGGCATTAGATCAGGGCCTGTGGATTCATCGCTGCAACAGCATTCACACGTTTTTTATGAATTATCCAATCGACGTCGTCTTTTTGAACAAAGATCTCCGCGTCGTGGCCACTAAAGAAAACATCGCAGCCTTTCGCCTGACGGTTCCAGTCTGGCAGGCCCGATCCGTTGTTGAATTGGCCGCCGGCCAAATCTCAGCACTGGGTATTCGGGTCGGAGAGGAGCTGC
>CALCCV010000066.1 GCA_937900305.1 uncultured Pseudobdellovibrionaceae bacterium
GTTCTCGTGTTTTTCCAGTGAGATATTGAAACTCTTCGGGAGTTCCTGACGTGTGCTAGTAGGCCTTCAAGATTGAATTACCTGCGCAAGCGCAGGTAATTCAATCTTGAAGGCCTACTAGTCCTGAGAACGAATAATCACCCTATTTTTTTGAAGTTTTCGGAGAACTGAGATTCTGCGCGATGATCAGAATACGAGAGAAAATGATTTTTAATAATTCCTATTTGCTATCGTTCGATGTGCAAAATAAAAACACAACGTTCGCGATCTCGACGCTTTCGATACGAAAAATCGAATTTTCAAGGATCAGTGTGATGTTAAATCTCTTCAGAACCCCTTAATTTGCTTGTGAAAATCATTGGATCCGAGTGCTTGCGTGTATCAAAAAGGAATGTCATTGGCTTCAACTCTGTTCTATTGACCTGAATCTTTTAAGTTGTTGGCCCCCGCCACCACAACGACCAATGGAAATCCACTACGGTCAGGAAATTAGTACATTCCTGACTCCCAAACTCATCAAAAGAATCCTCGGTTTGTACTCAAACCGAGGATAAGATTCATTGGGTCTCGCTAAATCAAAACGGACCTATGCGACTAGGCTTTTTTCACTGATGAATTTTAAGATGTCCTCTTTCTTGATACGGCCGCCACCCCTGGGCATGGTGGCGACGAATTTTTCACGAAACTCTATCCGGTGCTGCATAGAAAACTCTGCGTCTCCACCTGTGAAGTGCATTAAGATATTTACGGCAAAGTCAGTGGGCCCTTGGCCAGAGTATCCCCATTCGAAGCCCGCATTGGGATGCCAGTCACCTAATACCCAGCTGATGTTCGTGCACCTTTGAAGTCCAAGATCATCATCGCGCATCGTGATGACATCCGCTAATTCGCGAGGGTTCAAAAGCCTGGGAGCTGGAATAATTTCCCGCTTGCCGTTCATCTTCTTCATCACAAAATCCGAAATTTCTTTAATCATAAATCTCCTTTGGCTCTCAAAGAGCCGTTAGAATTTGTCTGCATCTATCTCCCTCCTGTTTTTACCAGCCGTGGCTAGCCTCGGTGGCCGCCCAAAATGCGATGGCGCTAAGCCTTCCCGTGACGACGCCAAAATGTTTCTCACCTCACTTGCTGAGAGAGACCCTTGAGCCTCGGGCCGGATCTTAACGACGGCTGAACTCGACTTCGGGTATTTTGTGACCATCACGCACTCCCCAACTGCGAGCGACCTCACCGTGTTGGGATGAATAACGAATTCATCAACCTCCCGCATCGACTTCATACCAGTCTTCTCATCACCAAATAGCCAATTGTCCTTGGCTTGTTCGGTGACCTTTGTAGTCGTCTTCGTCCCGCTGATGCTTGCAATGAGTTCTGATGTCTGCGGCACTTTTTGCAAGAACGCAAAAAGTGTGGAAGTCGAATTCATCAGCCTGTGACTGAATTCAGGGCTTATGCGAGAAAGATCTGCGATTTCCTGGTGGGCCACGACAACACCAATTTTAGAGCTCCTTGCGCGGTCCAAAAAGCCCAAGAACTCCTCTGTTGCAAGATCTGAAAACTCATCAACCACCACTGTAAACGGTGTCCTTAAATCGCTTGGGACTTCATTATCAATCCTCGCAGAAGCGGCTTTAAGATCTTGGAGAATTAACTTACCAAGTGCTCTAGCCGATTCGCCATAGGTCCTCGAATCGAGCAGCACGT
>CALCCV010000067.1 GCA_937900305.1 uncultured Pseudobdellovibrionaceae bacterium
TACACGACGCTCTTCCGATCTAGAGTCCGAATTCAATAAAAAATAGGAATTAAAACGGTTTTCAAACACTGGCGATTAAGGCCTTAAGTTCGGTCGCACGCACCAACGTGTTTATCTACCTGGATAATCGCCGGTGTGCTTTTAGCTTGGTCACGGTTCCTTTTGGCGGTGATGAGATCGTGCTGGTTCGCGACGGCAAAGACAACGAAGTCGAGGTGAAATTTCGTGAATGAAACTCCGAAGGTTGAAATGCAAAGTGAGCACCATCCCCCGGATCCCCAATGGGGAAAAGGATCAAACTTTCATAGTAACGTAAAGCCTCCTAAGACATAAATAGAGATTGTTTGAAAAAGCCCAGCGGTCTCATCGAGACCGCTTTTTTTTAAAGTATTGTTCCAAAAAGATGAGCATGGTACACAGCGCTCAGAAAGTCGGCGCTCATTCGCACAGCGCCCGCAAAGGTGAAATTCGCGGTGACCTTTAATTTGCCGATCATCCTTCATCTTAAATCGAAGTGTTATGGTTTGCCGAAATTAACTCTAAATCGGAATGTCGTCTCGGTTCCCGATTTGGCAGCATGAAAGTGTTGGATTTGACGGGATACACAGGTCATTAGTACCGTGACGTTTGGATCGGACCCGTCTTTGGCGTTGAGGTCGGCAGTCACGTCACCAAAATTTCCTTCAGTGTTAACTGTGAAATAGAATGTCGCACTTACACCTATAGGTTCTTGTGAGAGGACTCTTTCAAAGCAATATCGAAGTTGATTCTCATGTAATTCAACGATTTTACCTACATGATCTTCACGCTCTATATTTTCAGGTGTTCTTGGGGCACCGATCAGTTGAATCACCTTTGGAGCTTCAAGTTCTTGTCCCGAAAAATATGTTTTACTCTGGGCGAAAGCTCCATGAGCTGAAAAGAGCGCAAAAAGGCAGCTAATCGTTAATAAAATCTTCACTTTGGTCCTCCATCGAGATCGTCAGCGAAAGGCCGTACTCTCTTTTTTCCTCTACAAGACGTGTGCCACAACGGAATCGAATTGGAGGCCGCGAATTGACTCATATTAAATGCGACCGAAAGGGGTAGTTGCCTCATGAAGTGAGCACCTAGACCCCCGGTTGAATCATAATCCCAGCACCGAATATCCTCTCTAGTAACGACACAAGATCGAATAGGGAGAGGGATTATGACCACCGAGTTAAAGCGAGAATACCTGAAAATGGTACGATTGCGCTACCACCGAAGTCCAAAAAATCAGCGAACTTTGATTTTAGATGAGTTTTGTAAAGTGTTTGGGTTCACGCGCAAACACGCCATTCGTTTATTGAACGATGACATGTCTGATCAGATTAGGAAACCAGGCCCTGAGCGTCGATATGGAAGCGATGTGGACGAGCATTTAAGGCACTTGTGGGAATGCATGGGCCGAATATGTTCCAAGAAAATGCATGCAGCCATGCCTTTGTGGTTGCCGTTTTACCATGAAGCCGATGTGCATATGCAAAAGCTATTAACTGAAATGAGTCCTGCAACGATTGATCGGCATTTATCAGGATTTAGAGAAAAAGCTCGCAAGGGTTTAAGTTCTACCAATCCATCAATGCTAAAAAACAAAATCCCCATTGAGTTACTGGATCATCAAATTAGAGAGCCAGGATTTATAGAAGCCGACACTGTTGGACATTGTGGCGCCTCCCTCGGCGGAGAATTTATCAATACACTGACAATGACCGATGTCTTTACCGGCTGGACAGAAAACCGAGCGTTGTGGAAAAAAGAAAGTCGTACAGTGCTGGGAGCCATTCGTTCTATCGAAAGAAATTTACCGTTTCCAATCAAAGGTTTTGCGAGTGACAACGGCAACGAGTTCCTCAATCACGATCTGCACAATTATTTTAACGATAGAAAAGACAAGGTGAAGTTCGTGAGGCGAAGGCCTTACAAGAAAAATGACAATGCCCATGTTGAACAAAAAAATTGGACGCATGTCAGAGAGCTCTTTGGATACAATCGCTGCGACAAGAAAGTATTAGTTCGAATGATGAACGAGATTTATAAAACACTTTGGAATCCGTTGTGGAATTACTTTACTCCTGTCATGAAGCTTGAACATAAAGAGAGAGTCGGAGGCAAGATAATTAAGCTTCACAGTCCGCCCAAAACTCCCTACCAACGACTTCTCGATAGCGGTATACTCACAACCCAACAATATAGAGATTTACAAGGCAATTATTCCAAACTAAATCCGTTTGATCTCAAAAAGGAACTCGAGAAACAACTCAAGTGGTACATGCGAATCGTCGATATACGTAAGAAACAATCCAAAGCGGTTGGAATATGACCCCCGCTCCTCGGTAGCATTTAGCTATGGTTCAATACGTACGAATGGACTAGACCTTGGAAA
>CALCCV010000068.1 GCA_937900305.1 uncultured Pseudobdellovibrionaceae bacterium
ATGCGGGCCAAGTGTTTTGCCCGGCCATGCTCGGCAACGAGTTCCTCATCCAAAGAAATTTTGCGGTGACCGATGCTGCGGCCGCCGAGATCGGTCAAATTTGTGCCAGCAAAGCCATAGATTCGAAATACAAATTTTGGAGTTACGGTGGTCGTCAACGGGCGTTGGAAAAAAATTTTTTTCTGGCTTTGGATCCACGGCGACGATTGAAAGTCGATAGTTGGACGACAACAGGAAATAATTTTTCAGTATTGGTCATCAGTCCGGGCACCACGACGAGAGACCTCGAGTTGATGTTGACCCATGAGTTCTCAATCGGATTTGACGCTAAATTTGGAATGTATCCTTCTCAGGTGGCAAAGTTAGCGGCACTTTCTGAGGGGAGGGCGTTCAAGGAAACCAATTCCGAAAGCGCGCGCGAGAAGGTCTCTGACCCTAATGATCGATCGATCTCAAATTTACTTTTGAGTTTGGGAGAGCCTTGGACGGGCATGACCCTCGCAATCAGTCGGGCAAACCGAATGGAGTCGTTGGTGAGTGGCCAACCCCTGGCGGTTGATTCTTGTCGGGAGGAACTGACCTCCATCTTGAAATCTTTGAAAAATATGCCCGAGTATATCGAGCATCTCGAGTCAAAACCACACGACTATGACGGCGAGATTGTCCCCAACAGCAATGCCCTTCTCACAATTTTTGAACAGATTTCGATGTATCAGGTTCGCCCCGCTGCCTTTGCCCAGTTCACGGCCGAGCAATTGATCGATGCGTTGGCCAGCGTTTCAGAGGCCCAATTTCAAAAAGAATTTCCCGGTGCTACGGGCTCTCTTTGTGACTATTTGAGAACCCCTACTTTGGGCGGAGGGTCTCAGGTTATCAATTCGAAGGGACCACGGCCGCGGCCCGGGCCCGGTTATGGCAGCGGAGGCGGAGATTGAATGAAATCTTTTTTTGATCAAGTTTACTCCAGCCTGGCGCAGGGAAAATTTGGGGAAGCTGAAAATTTTATTCAAACCTTTCAGCCAGCCTCAAAATCAGAACGCCGAATGCTCGGACATGCGAAGGCGAAGGTGCTTTTATTTCGCGATGACTCCCAGAGTGCATTGAAATGCCTAGAACAAACTTTGAGTGACGAAGGTCCTCACGTGGGACTGATGTTGGATTTGGCTTGTTGTTATTACAATCTCAACGCGTTTGCCAACTGGCGCATCGTCATGGACCAGGTGGCCACCGAGATGGCTCAATTGCAGGGTCACCTCGAACCTGAAAATTTTCGCAAAGCGGCCCTCTTGTTCCACAAATTTCGTGAGGAAATTGGTTATATTCACGAGGCTAAGGAATTTTATTTGCGGAGCTACAAAGAGCAGACGCTGCCAGGACGCAAGATTGCAAACCTAAGCCAACTTTTGCGAATAGAAGCGCAGTATGGTGCCACCGAAAATATTCAGCTTTATTACACAACTCTAAAACAGCTGAGGGATTCAGGCACAGACCAAGATATCGATGTCACTCATGCACTGGTTTTGGCGGAGGCCGAAATTTTTGAACCTAGCATGGCTGTGGAAAGTTACTTGGAGTTTTGTCGACAAGTTCACCTGCGCGTTTTAACCGAGCGGGACAAAAATCTCCTCCTCTTTGATCTGTGCGAGATTTTTTTGCGAAAAAATATCGAAGTTCCGTTATCGCTGTTGAGTCAGATCAAGGTGGCTCGATGTGAGAGTTTATTTGAAATATATTTGCGGCAAATTGCACTGAATGAGCCGATTGAAGAGTCTTACGAACGCCTATTTCAAAAGATGCCTCTTGGCCAAGCGTTGCGATTGACGGCGCTGATACTCGCTCGGCATTCAGAGCTTCAAACCGAAGCTACAAAAATTCGAATTGAATTCATTATTAAGTCTCTGAGCAAAAAAAATATCAATGTTTGGTTGGGCTATTTTTCTTGGCAAGCTCCAGAACGAAAATTTGCCACCTGGTCTTTAGATCGCAAGATAGCGGTGAATGAAACATTGATCGACTTCGGCAGTCTGCGAAGTCTGTGGGAGTTTTTGTTTCTGTTCGAACGAAAGCCCGAGCACAGCTTTGATGAGATCAGTCAGACTCTGTGGCACTCTGACTGCGAAGATTCGCAGTATCATCGCATCAGGCGCAATGTTCAGCGAATCAACGCCCATGCCTATTCGCAAGGAATGCTCACTCTCCTAAAGGTGGATGGTCGAAAAGTCGTCCGTAATTTTTAGAAACTGATCTCGTCTTTCCCCAGTGGGTTGCACCGAGATCTTATGGCTTCGGTGTCTTTAATGCCTTGAGTTAAACTCCTACAAGCAGAGAGGATGGCGACCGTGTCGGCGGGTCTCAGCTTGAGGCCTGCGCGGGTCAGTGTTACCAGTGAGATCTGGGGGCTTTCTATGGAAATCCGCGATCCGCTGCATGGTTCAATGTACTTTTCTGAAAACGAAGTCGCGATTTTGGACACCTCAGAGTTCCAACGATTGCGCGCCATCAAGCAGTTGGGCTTTTCAGAGTTTAGTTTTCCGGGAGCCACTCACAATCGATACATTCACTCTCTCGGTGTTGCCCACGTTGCGGGGCAAATTTTCGACAGCATCTTTAAGGCATTTCCTTTTAAAAACAATGCCACGAAAATGCGAATGCGGCAGGTGGTTCGGCTAGCTTCGCTCTTGCATGACTCTGGCCACGGTCCACTCAGTCACACGACGGAGTTGGTGATGCCGCCCGTGGAAGATTTAAAAGTTGGACTTTACAATCGGATCCCCGAACCATTGCGCACAGATTGTTATTCAGGTCGACGAGCGACTCACGAAGACTACACGATCAAGTATCTGACGGATTCGGGCATTTCAGAATGTTTAAAGGTTCACTTTCCAGAAATCGCTCCTGAAAACGTGGCGGCATTGATCGACAATCGCATTCCGTTGCTGGACGATTTTTTTGTTGATTCGGGAATTTGTTTTCGCCCACTGCTTTCGCAAATTGTGAGCTCAGAGTTAGATAGTGATCGTTTGGATTATCTCGAACGCGACTCTTATTTTTGCGGGACTGACTACGGTCGCATCGACAGTGAGTGGTTAATTCAAAATATGACTTTTCAGGTCGACAACGGCCAGATGTACTTGGCGATCAACAAACGTGCACTCTATTCCTTTGATGATTTCTTGATCTCTCGGCACCACATGCATTTGATGGTTTATTTTCATCACAAAAGTATCGTCTACGAAGAGATGCTGAATCGCTATCTTTCCGGGCCGGATTGCACTTTTCGTTTGCCCGGCGATATCGCCGAGTACACGAAATACAATGACTACAAATTGCATGAGCACCTTGCGACCTCCACCAATGATTGGGCCCGGCGAATTGCTCAGCGAAGACCTTACCGAGTTCTCCTCGAACTTCACAACACCGCTGAAAACCCTCGCGTAGAGCAAGCCAAAAAATGGCTTGAGTCCAAAGGGCTTTCGGTGATTTGGGCCAGTTCTCGGGCTCGGCTATCGAAGTATCATTCGGCGCCGCCAAACGCACTGGTCTTTCCGATTTATGTGAAAGACCAATACGACATTTGGGAACAGCCCACACCCATTGATCAATCCACCGAAATTTTCAAAAAATACGAACGAGCTCGCATCATCGACCGTTTGTACGTAAAGCCCGAGGAATTTCTCCTGGGTCAGACGCTAGTCAATGAACAGTTGGGATCCACGCATGCTTAAAGGGCCTCTGAAATTATGGCTAGCCCGAGCGATATTTTTTTTTCTGGGGACTCTGTTGGTTTTATGGCTCTCTCCGGTCATGGCCGTTGCCAAAATCGATAAAAACGGACTTTTGCTCCGTTGGCAGAAGGAGTTTGCGACGGCAACGGCTCAACGCTTTGACGTCGAGCTCGCTAAAATTCACGGTGAAGTTCGAGCTGGCTTGCGGCCCGCAGCGGCCGATGTATTGACTAATGAAAATCTGCTGGCGGAAACTTATTCTCAGCTGGAAGTTTTGCGGAGCTGGCAAAATTTAAAATCTTCTCTCTCGCAAGCGGACCTTGCATTGGCTCGCCAGCGCGCTCGTTCGAAGCGTGATTTTCAAAATGCACTGGTTGAGCATGCGGCTGCGCTTCGAAAAACATGGAGGACCGAGACTCAAAGTTCTGTGGTCTCTCCGAATTTACGTTCAAGTCCAGAGCATCGATACCAGATTCTGCCTTCGTTGTCTGCGAAGGGAAATTTGACAGGCGGGCAGTATCCCGATGGCGAATGGAGCGTCACCTATGACGATGGTCCGCATCCCTCGAGAACGACCGAAATGATTCGAGTGTGGCAGGGAGAAGCGGATCCCTCCTTTTTTTGGTTGGGTCAAAACATCGAGCGCCAAAAAAATCTCGTGAGATCAATCATGGCGGCAGGATATTTGATCAACTCGCACTCTTTCAATCATCCCGACCTAACTCGCGTCGGAGCTGCCGAAAGAACTCGTCAGGTGGAAGGGGCCGTGCAAACCATCGATCAGCTTCTGGCTGATTCGGGAGCTCCGTTTTCGCGATCTTTTTTTTATCGATTGCCGTACGGCGCGGGAATGAATGATCCCGATCTGCGCCAGCGCCTGCTTAAGCTAAAGTTGATTCACGTCAAGTGGAATGTCGACACCCTCGATTGGCAAGATCGTGATCCTCAGGTGATTTTTCGGCGAACGGTTCAGCAGATTGAAGTCGCCAGGAAGGGCATCATTTTGTTTCACGATATTCACTTGCAATCGATCGAAGCCAGTCGATTGCTGGTGGAATATTTTCGGGCTCACCGCGCTCAGTTTTCGGTGCGCGATATGAAAGCCGTTGTTGATGACGTGAATGGAAAGCCGCTCGAAGAAATTTTAGAAGAAATTTAGCGGGCGAAGGTGGTGGTGGCGGCACGCGCCCCGGTATCCAGCACGGGCACGTTTTTGAAGAGCGCGGCGATGAACTCCTTCGCCCTGGCTTCGCTGCCGGTTTTCTTCAGGGCATAAGATCGGAAGAGCGTCGTGTAGGGAAAGAGTGTCTTCGCCTGTG
>CALCCV010000069.1 GCA_937900305.1 uncultured Pseudobdellovibrionaceae bacterium
CACCTTTTCGGCGTTGTTATTTAATTTCAGTGACCCCATTGGCGTTGTAGCTTCGTTCGACAACGATAGCGCTTTTGGCATTGAGCTCGCCCAAAAAACTCAGATCGTTGGACACAATGGTTCAACGATGTACGGCCCAGTTTATTATCGACTGGGATCGCTCCTACGAAATATTTTGATCAATCCCTATCATGAAAGCCAACTCTCAAAGACAGCACAGGCGGAACGAAGCATTTACTTTCACATGATGCTGATCAACCTGCTGGCTGTTTTCGGGGCCATGTTTTTTTTGATGTGGTGTTTGACCGAAGTTTGGTTTTTTCGTTTTCTCGGTACCGTTGTTTTGGTGTCGTTGTCTCTCAAGGATGAGTGGCGAAGCACGCTGCTCTTCATGGTGAAGCCGGATCTCCTTTTTGCGGCGGTGATAACAATAGTTGGATTTTGGACGCTCCGCTGGCTCGCACAAGATGAAACTCAGTCCCCGGGGTCGTCGAGGTCTTCGCTCAAACTGATGTGTTTTGGCTGGGCTTTGGCTGCCAGCACAAAACTTTCAGTGATTTTTTTTGGTCCGGGAATCTTAAGTCTGTGGTTGCCGCGGTGGCAATCGCGTCGCGCGCACGTGCTCTTCTTTTTGAAATGGCTTTTCATTTTCTATTTTTTGATTGGTTTTCCTCAAAATTTCGACGTCGTTGGTTACCTAAGATACCTTTTGCGACAATCTGCCCATACCAGCCTGGTCACATGGCAGTTTTTAGAAACCAGCTGGGGTCCTTTGTTGGTCAATGATGTCTGGCGGCCGGCCCTGGGAATTTTATCGATGATCCTTTGGGTTCCTCTGCGGTCAGTTCAAGTTTTTGCCGTCCCGAGGGTCACCTATTTACGGTTTGTCATTTATTTGCTGCTGTCGTTGATTTTTTTGTTTTCAAAACAGACCACAGATCCACATGAATGGTATGCCTTTCCGTTTGTAAACCAAATTTGGCTTTTGTTGGTGTTTGGAGTTGTGGAGCTTTCGCTTTGGGTGGCCAGGAAAAACCAAACCTGGCGCGAAAAAATTCAACCGTTGCGGTTGCATGCGCTCTATCCATTTTTACTTTTGGTCGTAGCTCCCTTTGTGATTCACCCATTCCCGACAAAAACGTTTGAAATTTACCGAACCGGGATGGCTTGCCGAGTGGAAGCCAGAGTCGTGCAGCAGCGGATCGATGATTTTGCCATTGCGGGCAAAAGATTGTTGGTCGATCCCTACGTGCCTGCTGATTTTGAATTGAGTCGTCGATTGAAGACGGTCGAAGGTTCATGGGAAATGAGTTGGGCCACGGTCGAAAATTTTCGGCCAGACGTTCTGGCTTTCAAGGCGGCTTACTACGCCGGGTTTTTGACCAATCCACAAGCTCTTCCACAGATGCGTGAATTTTACACCGCTTTTCACAATTCGCCGGCAACCGTCCAACAATCCAATGGCGACACCTGGACCAGAAGTTATTCAGACGCCTGTGGGTTTTCGATCTGGGAGAAACAAGTTGTCCATCGGTGAAGGCAAAGTCACCCGAGAAATCTCGAGGCCCTGGCGCGGAACTTGAAAACGTTTTCCCCGCAATCTTAAAACCTGGTCGGGCGAAATCAGATGGACTCCAAAAATTCCAAAAAATTTCGCAAAAAAATTCAAAGCTCCCAGCCAGATGGGCACGGGAATTGCGCTGTACTTTTTTGCAATCCAGCGTGAGAGCGAGCTTGAAGAGATCGCCGGTCCACTGAGCACACATATTTTAATTGAACGTGACACCGAATGATCAAGCAGGTCATTGACGGTCCAGTCGATGATGGCTTCGTTGGTTGTCGGTGCATAAATCACTTCGGGATTGTCAATAATCCACGGAAAAAAATGAAATCGCTTGGCCAGTGAAATCAATTGATCAATTCCTTCAGAACCACTGCCAGAAATGACTTCTGTTGGACGCAAAATCGAAAGTTTTTCCCAGTTTAGATTTAGTAAAAATTTTTCGGCCAAAAATTTCGACAGTGCATACTCTCCGGCACCGAGTCCCGCCACCTGACTGCTAAAATAGCAAAAACGCCTGGCCCCCCGACTTTGAACCGCCTGCGCCAGTCGCAATGTGGTCTCGGCATTCATCAAAAAATAATCTTCTGTATTTTTTGAGTGCGTCACTCCGGCCAGGTGCAGACAAATATCAATCGACGGCGGCAAATCGCTGGCCGCCCACGAAGTGTTGAGATCTAGGCACTGAATTTGGACCTTGGGATGAGTGGACCATTCGCTCAGCTTGGAAGGTTCACGCGTCAAGCAAATGATTTGCTGAATGTTTGGCGAATTCACCAATTGAGAAAGCAAGGGTTTGCCGACTTTTGAGGTTCCACCCGTTAGCAGTATGTTCAACTTGTCTCTCCGGCTGCAATGAAGTTGACGAACTGGTCGCCGCTGCTAGAATGCCGACAAAGGAGACGCATTGGCTACACCTGGCTCGCTAGTACAACTCAAATTGTCGCTTGTCATCCTCTGTTACCGAGGCGAAGAGTCGATTGTGCCCTTCGTTGAAAAGGTTCATTCGTTGTTTAGCTGGTTGAATATTCCCTACGAACTCGTGCTGGTGGGAAATTATTGGGAAGGTTCGAACGATCGCACTCCTGAAATCGTCAATCGCCTCAGTCGTGAAATGCCGAACACAAAGTCTGTCACACTTCCGAAAAAAGGTGCCATGGGGTGGGATCTTAAAACTGGTTTTGCAGCTGCAAGCGCCGAGTACGTCGGATTTATCGATGGTGATGGGCAATTTCCCATCGACTCCATTTTGCCACCCCTCTACCACTCGCTGGCCCACGGAGTCGACTTGGCAAAAACTTACCGCGTGGTTCGTGAAGATGGTCTCTACCGCTGGCTGATCTCGAAAGTTTTTAACGGCACTTTCTCGCTTTTGTTCGGTACATCTTTTCGCGATGTAAATTCCAAACCAAAAATTCTCAAAAAAACATCTTTGAATCGCATGAATCTCAAATCCGACGACTGGTTCATTGACACTGAAATTATGATCGAAGCCCACCGCCTCGGATTTTCAATTGCCGAATGTCCCATTCATTTTGTCGAAAACAAAAATCGTGCGTCCTTCGTGAAATTTTCGGCCATCTGGGAGTTTATCAAAAATCTGTACACCTACCGATTTCAAAATAAAGTCTGAGAGCGAGACGGTCCAACTGCGAAGGGTGCGGCGAACTACAGCCAGACTCTGTATGGACAGAAATAAATACAGGAGTGAAATTTTTCGAAACAGACAGAATTTGATCTATTGTCGATCTTGATCGCAGTTGTAAATGATAGCAATGGCCCGATTTAGCACAACACGATCTTCTTTAGAAAGGGTGTTATAGTTGTCTGTAAGTGAATTTTGAAACTCCAATTTTAAATCATATAAATCATATGAATCATCTTCAAAAGCAGGGCAGGCATTATTCGCAACGATATTTTTCGCGTTGGTAATTTGGGCGTGAAGTTCGGCATTTTCAACATTGGTGTCATGTTGCTTGGAAGCGCTCCTAATAGGCTCGAATAGGGTTATGCCAAAACTGGCTTGCGTAACTAGGCTCAAGATAACGAAAAACCAAATTTTCACAAATAACTCCATTTGATTTATTTTAAGTACTCAAAATGTCTCAGCAAGATACGTACCGTGAAATGAGTTCGTCTTTAGGATTGTTGAGTATCGTTAAACATCGGTATCAATAGGACATTCCAAATCGCCTGGTGACTCCTTCTAGCAATCACACCAAATGCGCGCTCAAAAAAGTTTTTCACCTGCAGATTGTTTAAACAAAGCGAACGTTATTTGACAGCACCCCGTTTGCAAATCCATCAGGGGGGGCAAGCACGAAAATGCAGAGGCGAGGCCGAGTCAACCGGGTCTCGTTTCAAATAGTGAGTGGCGCCGGCAGGGCAGTGACCCGAAAAGTCTTCGGGGTTCATTTCGAAGCCTGGGTTTTTTAAGAAATAAAGCCACTGCGAGTCCGTGCCACCCAAGTAACTGGCAATCACTGCGCCTTGTGGAACTGGCCCCTCTATAGCCATCGTCTTTGCAAGTTCGGCCACTTCGGGATTGATGCGGAAGTTGTGCCAGGTCGACGAAAATGTAAAGAGTGCGTAGCCTGCCAAAAACCACGGTCGCCATTTGTCAGAGATTTCAGGCAGAGACAAATACACCAGCAGCGACGCAAAAATTCCCGCATTCATCAAGTAGTAGGCATGGGCAGCGATGTGAGTGGATTTCAGGACATACATCATGCCGATCGAGGTGCCGTACAACAGAAGGAGCCACGTGTACTTTTTGCGCGAGAGATAAAGCGAGATCAGGCCGACTCCGGCCGTGTGTTCAAGCACTCGATCAGGGAAGTGGGCCAGTGCTCGCGGAAGATTTCGCAAAATATCGGCGAGGGTTTGAAATTGAGTGCCGAAATATCCTGGCGAGGTTGTCACTAGTCCATTCCAAGTTCGGTACCAAAGGCCAAACAAGGCGATGCACGCAAAAAAAACAGAAACGACGATCCGACGATTGGGTAAAAAGAAAAATAAGAACAAAATATAATAAGGGCGAATCAAGAAGGCGAGACAAAATGTGAAAGCTCCCGCCACTTGCCAACCCCAACTCTTCGGCTGGCAAATCCAAAAAAATCCACTCAGTCCAAAAAGCATTAACGCCGTGGACTCGGGCATTGGAATGGTGAAAAATGTCCAACTCACCGGACAGAGAATGAAAATCGTGACAAAGAAAAGCAGTGAATTTTTTCGAACTCCATACTTCGATTCGAGAATGCGCCAAAAGAGCCAAGCCGCGATGAGCGCAAAAAACATCGAGACCAACCGGGGCGTTGCCTCATCCCATCCGCCTTTGAGGCGACAGATCTGTCCCAACGTATAGGCGTAAAGTGGAAATTCACTTATCGCAACACCTGTCGAAACACCCCTAGCTCCAATGTGCGGATAAAGGATGTTCGTTTCTTCTGTGCAGAAATAATATCCAGGAAATGCCGAAGCCGCCT
>CALCCV010000070.1 GCA_937900305.1 uncultured Pseudobdellovibrionaceae bacterium
CTTCCGCTAGTCATTTGTAGTGTAATTTCCTTGTCACGTCGGAAGTCGTTCTCGCGAGAGTGAAAATTAGCGAGAATAGAGAAAATAGGAGAAGGAATTTCCTAAGAAATTTCACAACGATGATGTTCAGCGGAAAGAAAATCATTGGGCTAGATATTGGCTCAAGCTCCATTAAAATGGCAGAAGTTCTGATCAGTCGCAAAGGTGCGGAACTGCTGTCCTTTAGCTTCACACCGACACCACCCAATGCCATTTCCGGCGGTGAAATTCAAGATGCCGGCAGCCTGGGTGCTTCTATTCAAAGTGCGCTCATGGAACTTAAGTCCAAACGAAAATATGTTGGCACTGCGATGTGGGGCACCGCCGTCATCGTTAAAAAAATCACCATACCGCGCATGGATAAAAAGATCATCGCCGATCAACTGCGCTTCGAAGCCGAACAGTACATTCCCTTCGATATATCGAATGTCACCTTGGCCCATCATCTCCTTAAAACAACGTCCTCTCCCGAGACCATGGAGTTGATCCTTGTCGCGGCCCAAAATGAGCTCATCTCTCAATATAAAAATGTCATCGACAACATCGGCCTACGTTGCGGTCTTTTGGACGTCGCTGGCTTCGCGCTGGCGAACACATTCGAACTGAATTACGGTATTGTTCGCAATGAAACAGTCGGAGTTTTAAACTTCGGCGCCGCTATCACCAACTTCGTGGTCCTTCACGATGGCGAAGTTTTATTTTGCCGGGACATTCCCGTGGGTGGGCAGAACTACACCAACGAAATTTCAAAAGGACTTGGGGTGTCTCTTCAAGAGGCTGAGGCACTCAAACTCTCAGCCTCCGAAAAAAAAGAAGTGCCAGACGAAGTTCACAGTCTCATCTCCGCGACCAATGAGGCCATCACCGAAGAAATTAAAAACAGTTTGGAATTTCTAAGTGCCACAACAAATGGCTTAAACCTCAACCGTTGTTACATCACTGGCGGAGCCCACGTGACGCCAGGTCTCTCCGAAACTATTCAGCGCCTTCTCAATTTTCCCGTTGAGGTTTTTAATCCTTTTCGCAAAGTGAAAGTGAACAACAAGCGATTCAATCAAGGTTATTTGCAACAAATTAAATCGTTCCTCCCCGTTGTCATGGGTCTAGCTCTCCGTGAGGTCGGTGACTCATGATTAAGATCAATCTTGCGGGCATCCTCGAAAAAGCACCGAAAACCAAGATCATCTCTAGCGAACAGTTAGATGTCGATCTCCTCACGCCCAACGAGATTCAAAAAAAGGGCGTTGTTCGCCTTTTCGCTCTCTTTATTTTGCCGGCTCTCCTCTATGTTTACGAAACGCAGAGTGTTCCGGCGAAATCCCGCTACGTTGCTCAACTCAATCAACAACTCGCCGATCTTCAGGCCTATAACTTAAAAGCCGAGCCGGCCCAGGCTGAGTTGCGAAAATTCAAAGATGACGAAGCCAAAATTCAACAGCGCATCGGCACGATCGAAACACTTTCTCGCGATCGGCTCCTACGCATTCAAATTCTCGACATCATTCAACAGATCATGCCCGAAAAAGTCTGGCTCGAGCGCATCGAATCAAAAGATGGAAAGTTTTCAATCACCGGCCTCGGCGTTACGGATTATGACATTTCGGGCTTCTTGGAGTCCCTCGAAAGATCAGTTTACATTCAAAATCTAAGACCGGGTGCCGTGTCTGAAACCATCTACGAAGGCGTGCCTGTTCGAAAGTTCGAAGTCAGTTTCAGCTACGGAGTTCCGCAATGAATAAGATCTTCTTTGCGCTCTTGAAGTTAAAACCTCCGCAATTTGGCGTTGTCATGATGGGCGTAGCCGCCGCCTATTATTTTTTACTTTTCGACAACGGAGCGCGTTTCGATCAACAAGCGGCTCAGCGACTCACCGAAATACAGGGCGAAGAACAGAAAAAAAATGAAACAGAAAGTTTGATGAAAGAGCAGGAAAAGCTTCGTGAGCTCGTCACGGGACTTTCTGATCGTTATCAATCCATTCAAAAGAAATTACCAGCTGACCTCACGATCATAGAGATCAACAAGACCGTCGATCAAATTGCTCGAGCGACGAGTGTGAGCATCAAGAGCCGTCTTCCCTCTAACAGTGTCCGCACCGGCGTGCTCGAAGAGATCCCCCTAGACCTCGTCGTCGAAGGGAAGTTTTCCGAAGTTGCAAACTTCCTCTATTCCATTTCCATTTCGGAACGCCTACTAAAGATTTCCTCACTGGTTTTGGACCGAGTTCCCGAATCCAAAGCCCGCATTTTGCGATTTCAAGGAACTATTTCTGGCTATCGTTTCATTGGGGAGCCACCGCCAGATCCAAATGCGCCCCTGGATCCCAATGCTCCACCGGGGCAGGGCGGGTGAATATGGCAATAGCGAAACTCAAAAAATTAGCTAAGTCGGCGGGTGTTGAACTGGTTGCGGCCGCCAGTGCTCTTGTCCTCGTCAGTCTTTTTGCAGCCTTTTTGCTTCCGTCCAGTAAAGCTCAAAATAACTTACCAGCTAAAAGCCTTCCCCCGCAACCTACTGCGACTGCGCCGACCCAACTGCCGGCTCCTCCCGCAGCTACTGTAAATCCCGCTCCGAGCACAAACTCGAAAACAGTACCAAACCCAGTTTCCCCTGCAGCCTCAGGACAAACTGTTGCGCCCGGAATCCAAGTTC
>CALCCV010000071.1 GCA_937900305.1 uncultured Pseudobdellovibrionaceae bacterium
TCTCAGCAGCCTTTGGGCGGTAAGGCCCAATTCGGAGGTCAGCGTCTGGGAGAGATGGAAGTGTGGGCAATCGAAGCCTATGGAGCCGCATACTCTCTGCAGGAGTTCTTGACCGTTAAGTCTGATGACGTTGCTGGCCGACGCCGTATGTACGAAAGCATCGTTAAAGGCGAAAATGTTTTGGAGCCAGGATTGCCAGAGTCTTTCAATGTTTTGGTCAAAGAGCTTCAGAGCTTAGCCCTTAATGTTGAGCTCTTGGAAGATCAAAACCTCCGAGACGATGAGGACCAAAACGAGTTTGCGAATGATGAACCTCTACCGTCTTTGCCACAGTGACTGGGGTTTAGATGAGTTACGCAGGAATAACGATTTACTTTTTGTTGCTAACAACAAGAAAAATATGGGGTGAGCCTTGAGAGACTTGTTGAACTTTCTCGATAAACCAAAAGATCCGTTGTCGTTCGATGCTGTGAGAGTGTCTTTGGCCTCTCCTGAAATGATTCGCAACTGGTCATTCGGTGAGGTTAAAAAGCCTGAGACCATCAATTATCGTACATTCAAACCTGAGCGAGATGGTTTGTTTTGCGCAAAAATCTTTGGTCCGATTAAGGATTTCGAATGTCTGTGCGGCAAGTACAAGCGAATGAAATATCGCGGAGTGATCTGCGAAAAATGCGGTGTCGAAGTCACTCAGGGTAAAGTTCGCCGTGAGCGTCTCGGGCACATCGAACTGGCAAGCCCAGTGGTCCACATATGGTTTCTTCGCTCTTTGCCGTCGAGGATCGGCAATATTTTGAACCTTTCGCTCAAGGACGTTGAAAGGGTTCTTTACTGTGATGCATTCGTAGTCGTGGACCCGATGGAAACCAATTTGACCGAAGGACAGGTTCTCGGCGAAGAGGCTTATCAAGCAGCACTCAATGAGTTTGGTCCAACATTTAAGGCTGGAATGGGTGGCGAGGCCGTTCGCGATATGCTTCGTAAGATTGATCCAGAGTACCTGTCAAAAAAATTGCGTCTCGAACTCAAGGAAGCTAAGTCCGATGCGGCCATCAAAAAGATCTCTAAACGACTGAAGGTTGTTGAGGCGTTTAAGGGTTCGATCAACAAACCGGAGTGGATGATGCTCGAAGCACTGCCGGTATTGCCGCCAGATCTCCGTCCGTTAGTTCCCCTCGACGGCGGTCGTTTTGCGACTTCGGATTTGAATGATCTTTACCGGCGCGTAATCAATCGAAACAATCGATTGAAACGTCTGACCGAGCTCAATGCTCCGGACATCATTATCCGTAACGAAAAACGAATGTTGCAAGAGGCTGTGGACGCTTTGCTAGATAATGGTCGGCGCGGTCGAACAATTACGGGGGCAAACAAACGTCCCTTGCGATCTTTGAGTGACATGCTCAAAGGTAAACAAGGTCGTTTTCGCCAAAATCTTCTTGGTAAACGCGTCGACTACTCGGGCCGTTCTGTGATCGTCGTTGGGCCAACGTTGAAATTGCATCAGTGCGGTCTTCCTAAAAAAATGGCTCTCGAACTTTTCAAACCATTTGTTTATAATAAATTAGAGGAAAAGGGCTTTGCCAGCACGATTAAGCAAGCCAAAAAACTCGTCGATCAAGAGACCGTTGAGGTTTGGGATATTCTTTCTGACGTTGTGAAAGAACACCCCGTTTGTTTGAATCGCGCGCCCACTCTTCATAGACTTGGTATCCAAGCTTTTGAACCAGTGTTGCACGAAGGGAAGGCGATCCAGCTTCACCCGTTGGTGTGTACTGCGTTCAATGCTGACTTTGACGGAGATCAAATGGCGGTTCATGTGCCGCTATCGATCGAGGCACAGGTTGAAGCTCGAGTTCTGATGATGTCGACAAATAATATTTTGTCGCCCGCTAATGGAAAGCCGATCATCAATCCATCTCAAGATATCGTTCTCGGCCTGTATTGGATGACTCGTATTCGTCCGAATGCCAAAGGTACAGGAAAGACGTTTGCATCCTCGGCTGAGGCTCTCTATGCCTTCGAAACTGGAATTGTCCATTTGCAAGCGGCTTGTAAAGTGCGTTTACGAGGCAAAATTGTTGAGACCACCGTTGGTCGAGCGATATTGAGCGACATTGTCCCCAAGGAAGTTCCTTTTTCTGAAGTGAACGTTGTGATGAATAAAAAAACCATCGCAGGGTTGATCGATAAAACTTTCCGTCTTGCTGGAGCGAAAGCTTGCTGCTTGCTGGCTGACAAAATCATGGAGTATGGATTTCGCTACTCAACTCTAGCAGGTATGTCTATCTGCGTAGATGACATGATTATCCCTGAGTCGAAGGTTCGTCATATTGACGACGCAAAAGCGCAGGTTCAAGAAGTTCAGTCTCAATACGACGAAGGTTTGATCACAGAGCGGGAGCGCTACAATAAAGTCATCGATATCTGGGCGCAAACCAGTGATAAAGTTGCCAAAGATATGATGAACCAGATTGAAAAACAAAAGTTCGTTATTGATGGCAAAGAGACGATGATGCCTTCCTTCAATCCGATTTTCATTATGGCTGACTCTGGAGCACGGGGATCTGCTAATCAGATTCGTCAGCTCGGTGCAATGCGCGGCCTCATGGCAAAACCAAGTGGTGCGATCATCGAAACGCCGATTCAAGCGAACTTTCGTGAGGGTCTAAATGGTCTTGAGTACTTTACTTCGACACATGGAGCTCGTAAGGGTCTAGCCGACACCGCTTTGAAAACTGCGAACTCAGGATATCTCACGCGCCGTCTCGTTGACGTCGCTCAAGATGTTGTCGTCACGGAGATGGATTGCGGAAGCACCGATGGTCTAGAAATTTCCGCCATCTACGAAGGTGGAGAGATGGTGAAGCCGGTTGGCGAGCGTCTTTTGGGCCGCACGGCTTTGAAAGACATTTTGGATCCATCGACTCAAAAAGTCATCGTTATGGCGGGCAAAGAGGTTGATGAGACCGATGTGGCACTCATTGATTCTCTGGGCATCGACAAAGTCGAAATCCGATCGGCTCTCGTTTGCCAAACTCTGCGCGGAGTTTGTGTCAAATGTTATGGACGAGATCTGGCTCGCGGGGCTACTGTAAACCTTGGCGAAACGGTTGGAATTATTGCCGCTCAGTCTATCGGTGAACCTGGTACTCAGTTGACGATGCGCACATTCCACGTCGGTGGAGCGGCTTCAAAATCAGTCGAAGAGTCTGTTCATACTTCTCGTTACGATGGGACTTTGAAACTTCAAAATGTCCAATTCGTAACAAATCGACAGGGTAAGCTCACAGTTATCAATCGAAATGGGGAAGGTATAGTTACAGATGAGACAGGTCGCGAGCGCGAGCGTTTCAGATTGTTATATGGTACGATTTTAAACTTCAAAGACGGCGATAAAATTCCAAAAGGAGCTGTCGTTGGAGAGTGGGATCCTTACAACATTCCAATTATTGCTGAAGTCTCTGCCAAGATTCAGTACCAAGACATTCATGAAGGTACCACTATGCAAGAGCAGGTGGATTCTGTGACGGGCTTTGCCACTAAAGTCATTATGGAGACTAAATCTTCAGATGTGAAACCCACAGTTTACTTGGTAGACGCTAACGGTAAGGCGCTAAGTCTTCCGGGGCGCGATGCGCCAGCGCGATACTTGATTCCTGTTGGAGCTCAGCTC
>CALCCV010000072.1 GCA_937900305.1 uncultured Pseudobdellovibrionaceae bacterium
CACGACGCTCTTCCGATCTCTACACCTTGCGGTTGTATATCACGGGCAATACGCCTCAATCCATTCGCGCGATCGTCAATTTAAAGAAAATTTGTGAAGAGCATTTGAAGGAGCGATATGACCTCGAAGTTATTGATATCTATAAGCGCCCAGAGCTCGCCAAAGGAGAGCAGATCATCGCTGCGCCAACTCTCATCAAAGTGTTGCCGGCGCCATTGCGAAAATTGATTGGCGATTTGTCAAACGAAGAGAAGGTGCTGTTGGGACTAGATCTTCGTCCCCTCGCCAAAGTGAAAAAAAAGTTGGGTGGTTAAAATGCCTAGCCGGACTCAAGCAAACAAAGTGCAGCGGCGACGATCACCGAAGAATTCCTTGGCCACACTGCTATCGACGAATAAAAGTTTGCGCGAAAAAGTATCGGAGTTGGAAGAGACCTTGCGGGTCATTCAAAACGGGGAAGTTGATGCCCTCGTAGTTACAGGTCCCACTGGGGACCGGATATTTACGCTACAAAGTGCTGAGCAACCCTATCGCGAGTTGGTCGAAGCCATGAACGAGGGGGCCGTTACCGTTTCTCCAGAAGGTCTGATTTTGTATTGCAACAGCCGATTTAGTGCAATGACCGGAGTGCCTCAAAAAAAGTTGCTAGGTTCAGAGCTCAAATCCTACGTTTTTCCGGAGCATCGAAAAAATTTGCATGCGTTGCTCAAGCGAAGTCGAAAGACTCCGTCATCGGCTGAAGTTGCCATCATGGCAGAGGACGGCGCCACTTTGCCTGTGCAACTTTCGGTCAGTGCGATTGAACTTGTTGGCAACGATGGATTTTGTATTATCGCGACGGACCTTTCGGCCCAAAAACGTAGCGCGCAGGTTTTTCAGCAGCAGGAATGGCTGGGGACTCTGTTAAATCTTTTGCCCATTCCGTTGGTGTTGCTGGATGCAGATCTCAATGGTTTTACGTTTGTCAATGCAAAGGCAAATGAGATTTTTGGCGGACTTGTTAAAAACTTCTATGGCTATAGATCGGGTGATCAGTCATTGCCTTTTGAGGACGTGGACGGAAAATCGGTTCAGCTCAATGAACTGCTGCCGAAGTTTAGCCAAAAGATAAAGGGAGCCGGTCTCGAGTTGATGCTCGCGGCAGAAGGTTTACGAATTCCAATTCTTTTGTTTGCCGAAGAGTTGCCGGCGATGCACGGTCGCGAGCCGACGCGCTTGCTGATGTTTCAAGATATATCCGTGATTAAGCAAGCTCAGTTAGATCTGTCGCTGGCCCTGCGAGGGCGCGATCAATTTATGGCCGCGCTCTCCCACGAGCTGCGAACGCCGTTGAATATTATTTTGGGCTGGGTTCAGCTTTTGCGGGACAACCCCGGAGATCAACTTGTTATCAATCAGGCCCTGGACACCCTTGAGAGAAACGCAGATCTTCAGCGAGATTTAATTGAAGATCTTTTGGACATGTCGCGGATCATCACCGGGAATTTAGTTTTGCAATTGAAGCCCATGGATCTCAAGAATTCTATTTTGGGATGTGTCACCTCGATGCAGCCGAAAGCTGACGAAAAAAATATCGAAATTCGTGTTCAGATGGAATCCATAGCGGCCACTGTTTTAGCCGACGACAAAAGAATTCAACAGCTGATTATTAATATTTTGCAGAATGCGATCAAATTCACACCCCAACATGGAAAGATCTGTGTCAGAGTTTCGATCGACGACTCAAATGATCAAGCCAATATTGAAGTGCAAGACAACGGTCAGGGCATCGATCCTTTGTTTTTGCCTCACGTGTTTGATCAGTTTAAACAAGAAAACATGACAACGAATCGCGCTTACGGTGGTTTGGGATTGGGTTTGGCGATCTGCAAAACGATCGTGGAACAACATGAGGGGGAGCTTTCCGTTAGTAGTGAGGGGCGAGGCAAAGGGGCGACGTTCTCAGTGAAACTTCCGTTGGTGAAAAGCCAACAACATATCTCAGCCAGAGTTCCCGTGATGCGAAGCTCGGGAAACACCAGCTTCAAAGGTGTCAAAATTTTAGTTGTTGATGATTCTAAAGACAACCTGGCTTTATTTAAAATCTGGCTCAAGAGCAGCGGTGCGGAGATCAAAACTTTAGACTCGGCCAGTGGGGTGATCAAAGCCCTTAGCACTTTTAAGCCCGATGTTTTGTTGAGTGATATTAGCATGCCAGGTGAAGATGGTTTTGCACTCATCGCAAAAGTGAGAGCGTTGACGCCCGATCAGGGAGGCTTGATTCCAGCCGGGGCGATTACGGCCAATGCCAGAAGCGAAGATCGTGATCAGGCTTTGGCCGCAGGATACCACTTGCACATTTCAAAACCGGTGACTAGCAACGGACTTATGCAAGCTGTAAAAGCCTTAGTCGAACTGGGCAAACACCAAACTGCCAATTCGTAGTTCTTTCCATTTAAAACCATTTAAAACCATTTAAAACCATTTCAAACCATTTCAAACCATTTCAAACCATTTCAAAATAAATTTTCATTACACAATTGCAATTTTCTCCGCTCCGATCTGGGGTTGTCAAATTTAGATCTTGTAGTGCCTTCACGCGACAATGACATTTTCTTAATTTGTTCTGGGGCCAGTCTGCACATACCCTAATTCTTCTAGGAGGGGTATTATGACTTGTGCAAATAGAGGTTTGAAGTCTGGTCCTGAGGTTGATTCAAATATTTTTTATATTTTTTCGAAGGTCCTTTCGAAAAAAATGTTTTCTAAAATGCTGTGGATATCGATGATCTCATTCTTGTCCTTCAGCACTGTATCTGGAGTGTCATTGCCCCGCGCAGTGGCCGATGAGCCGGCCTACTGTGAGCCGAGTTCATTTCTAACTAAGGAAGTTCTGCATTCAGATCCCGGGCTACTGAGGCTTCGGACTTTTCAGGTGGGGTCTGTGCGCCTCTCGGGATTGTCGATTGGAATGTCCATGACTTCTAGTTTGATCAGCTATGCCGAAGGCATAAAGCCGAATACGGCGCTTAAGAAGTACTGCTCATGGTATGTCAATGATCGCAATCACCTGGCTCGGGAAAGTTTCGTTTGGCGTGATTTGCGAAAACCTGATGCCGACGTGGCCGCGACGGTTGCAAATTTTGAGGCCCAATTGAAGACATCGTTCACCGAAGGATCGGAGGAAGATCTGATTTCATGTTTGGCTGAAGAAAAGTTTTTGGCCATGGGGTGCGACGGTCAGATGCACCGCGGACCTAGCGTTTTTGCAATGGTATTGGCTTATAGTGGTTGCACACCCGAGCACTCGGTGGCCATTGTGAATCAACTGTGGGGAGAAAATGGAGTGCCGCCGGCCACTCGAATGGCTCTTGCGGAGATGGCAGCGAAATGGGCCAGGGAAGCGCCTCTTTCGAGTGAAAAAGTTCGTAAGGCGATGGAGGAGTAGTCATGAAAGCAGCGATACTTTGTTGTTTGTTTTCTTTTTTTGCGATCTTCTCGTCCGCGCAAACTCCGCCGAGTGATCCTCAGCCGACTTTGCTGGGGTATGCGTTTCTCAACGGAGATTTAGGAATTACTGTTTTGGATGACCCAATTGAAACTGAGCCCAGTGCGGTTCAGATTTGGTCTGTTCTGATCGGCAGTGAGGCGACGAAGATTGTTGAAAAATCGGGAGTTCGTATTCACTGCAACACAAGGC
>CALCCV010000073.1 GCA_937900305.1 uncultured Pseudobdellovibrionaceae bacterium
ACACTCTTTCCCTACACGACGCTCTTCCGATCTTGCCTTGCGCAATGAACCGCTGCCAGTCTATGGCAAGGGCCAAAATATTCGCGATTGGATTCACGTCGAAGATCACTCGCAAGGCGTCCTCTTGGCTTTCGAAAAAGGCAAACCGGGTGAGTCGTATTGTTTTGGTGGTCGCTCCGAGCGCACCAATTTGGATGTCGTAAAAACAATTTGTCAGCTGCTCGATGCAAAGATGCCGATGGCTAACGGAGCTTCCTACGAGTCGCAGATTCGGTTTGTCGAAGACCGAGCGGGCCACGATTTCAGATATGCGATCGATGACACGCGCGCCGAAAAAACGCTGGGTTTTGAACGCCACTATCAAGCGTTCGAGGCGGGTTTAGCTCAAACGGTGGACTGGTATCTTGAAAATAAAATTTGGCTCGAGGCCGTCAGCAAAAAAAATAAGGAGAAGCTCACATGAAGGGGATCGTCCTCGCCGGAGGATCTGGCACTCGGTTGTATCCAGCCACTAAGAGCATCAGCAAACAGATTTTGCCGATTTATGACAAACCGACGATCTATTATCCCATCTCCATTTTGATGTTGGCAGGGATTCGCGAAATTTTAGTGATCTCTACCCCGAGAGATTTGCCGATGATTCAGGATCTTTTGGAGGATGGCTCTCAATTTGGAATTCAGATTCAATATGCGGAACAACCCAAGCCCGCAGGCATTGCGCAGGCTTTTTTGATCGGCGAAAAGTTCATCGGCGATGATCCATGTTCGTTGATTTTGGGTGACAATATTTTTTACGGTCACGATGTTCCCAGCCTTCTCGGAGCGGCCTTGGCGATGAAAAATGGAGCATCGATTTTTGCGTACCACGTGCAAGATCCCGAGCGCTATGGAGTTGTTGAAATCGATGCTGCCGGCAAAGCTCTCAACATTGAAGAAAAACCTCGCGCCCCTCGCTCAAACTGGGCTGTGACGGGACTTTATTGTTACGATAATAAGGTGGTGGAGTTCGCGCGAGCGTTAAAGCCTTCCGCCCGTGGCGAGCTCGAGATCACCGATTTGAATCGCATGTACTTGGATCGCGGCGAGCTCAATGTGCGGTGCTTGGGTCGGGGAGTGGCTTGGTTAGATACGGGGACTCATGAATCGTTGCTTCAATCGTCGCAATTTGTTCAGACCATTGAGGCGCGACAGGGTTTGAAGATTGCCTGCCTTGAAGAGATCGCTTTCGCCAAAGGCTTCATCACCCGAGCTCAGTTCACCCAGCTTGCAGAAACTTATCCGAGCAGCTCTTATGGAGTTTATCTAAGAGATCTCCTAAAACACTATCCTTGAGGTCAAAATGCAGTCATTTGCGCCATTGAAAAAAATGGTTACCGCTCAAATCGCTTCGCAATCCATCACCTGGGGTGACGGAAAAAATTGGGTTCTATTCGCCGGACCTGACATCATTGAAGATGAAGGAATGGTCCTCGAAGTGGCGGCGGAATTAAAGAGAATCACCACGAAACTGGGAATTCCTTGGATTTTAAAATGCTCCTACGACAAAGCCAATCGTCAAAGCCTGGGCAGCTTTCGTGGTCCCGGTAAAAAAGAGGCGGCGGCCACTCTTGGTAAAATCAAAGCGAAGATAGGCTGTGGCCTATTGACGGATGTCCACGAAACACCCGAAGTGGAGTGGATGCAAGAAGTGGCGGACGTGATTCAAATTCCCGCGTTTTTGAGCCGGCAAACCGATCTTCTCGTCGCCGCAGCGAAAACAGGCAAAGTGATTCATATTAAAAAAGGTCAATTCTTAGCTCCATGGGATATGAAAGCGATCGCCAATAAGGCGTTTGAAACTGGCAATGATAAAATTCTTTTGTGTGAGCGCGGAACCACATTTGGTTACAATCGATTGATCAACGATATGACTGGATTGGTCGAAATGCGGGATCTTGGATTTCCTGTCATTATGGATGTCACCCACTCCACTCAACTACCCGGTGCAACTGGCACGAGCAGTGGGGGTCGCCGCGAAATGGTTTGGCCGTTGGCCCGAGCGGCGATGGCGGTCGGCGTAGATGGAATTTTCTTGGAAACGCATCCGGACCCCGACAAAGCTCTCTGCGATGGTCCCACATCGTTGCCATTGAAGGAACTCGAGAAGTTTTTGTTGAGCGTGCAAAAGATTTCACAAACTCACAGCTAAGCAGATTGTAGCAAAATGACCTTAATATTCGGAAAATCTGGTCAAGTGGCTTCAAGTTTAAAAAGACTCTTGCCACCTCAACACGCTCTCTTTGTTGGCGCAGACGAATGCAATTTTGCAAATTTAGATTTGATTGCGCCGCTGCTCGACCGAGTGCAACCCAAAGACATCATTGTTTGTTCCGCCTACACTCAAGTTGACAAGGCAGAAACCGAACGAGATCTCGCTGAAAAAATAAATCACTTCAGCCTAGAAAAGATTGGTTCGTGGGCTGCGAAAAATAACGCACGAGTCGTGAGCTATTCTACGGACTATGTCTATCCCGGTGAAGGAGAAGCGGCCCAATCTGAAGAGTCTCCGACTCAACCTGCAAACTGGTATGGCGAAACCAAACTTCGCGGCGAGACAGCTTTGCTAAAGTCCTGCCCACGGACCGTCATATTGCGAACGTCGTGGGTGTACTCTGAATACGGTCATAATTTTGTAAAGACGATGTTAAAACTCGCTCGAGACCGATCCGAGTTGAACATTGTGGCGGATCAAGTTGGTGCCCCCACCTACGCTGAAGATTTAGCAAAGGCTACGTTGCAAATTCTCGGCGCTTGGACGAGTGATCAAGACACTTCGGGAGTTTACAACTGCGCGGGTGGTGGAAGTACGTCCTGGTTTTTCTTTGCCAACGCCATTTTTGAAAAATGGCGAATCCTTGGTCACACGCTAGCCATTCAAAATGTTCATCCCATCGCGAGCGAACGTTATCCTACGCCCGCAAAGCGACCAAAAAACTCGCGATTGAATCAAACTAAATTGCTAAGGAAATTTGACATTAGATTGCCAAATTGGGATCAATCCCTCGAAACTTGCCTACGGAGATTGCATGAAAATTCAGACGTTTGATATTGAAGGCCCAAGACTTTGCTTTTTAGATGCTTATTCGGACCAGCGCGGATTTTTTGTTGAACGTTTGCGAACTTCTTGGTTGCCCGAGATGAAGGTGCTGAATCAAATTGATCAGCTCAATTTTTCGCGATCTGAACCCAATGTTCTTCGTGGTTTGCACTATCAGTACGATGCTCCTCAGGGAAAGTTAGTGACCGCCACCCGGGGTCGAGTATTTGATGTGGCCGTCGACATTCGGGCAAATTCTCCAACGTTTGGTCAATCAGTTTCGGTGGTTCTTGACGGCGCCACACCCAGTTGGTTTTGGGTGCCAGCGGGATTTGCTCACGGCTTTTTAGTGATTGGGAATGAACCAGCGGACGTGATGTACGCGGTCGACACAAATTACAACGGTGCGGGTGAAGGTGCGATCGTTTGGAATGATCCCGACTTGGCCATCAAATGGCCCAACGAGGGGCCAGTGAATATTTCGGGCAAAGATGCCGCTGCCCCCACATTTAAATCTTACCTCGCCAGTCCGAAGTTTCGATAGCGGCTTTCAACGGCGCAGCCACAGCGAGTTTATCAGGTAAGCTAAAAAATAATAAGCACTCGATAGAGGGTCTAATTTAAACTCTCGCCGAAAGAGCTGCCATTTTGACAAAGCCACTTTCCATTTGTTCGCAGATCGAGAGCCCCTGACGATTCGATACTGAGCCAAAATCTGGGGCAAGGGTTTGCAGATCACCCCGCCACCGAGCAACTCGTGCCAAAAAATCCAATCTTCGTTGTGAACCTGACGAAATCGAACGTCACCAATCGCAGATTTTTCGACCATCGCAGTGAGACAGCCAATCCGGTTTAACGTCAGCAAATCTTTGGCTTTCAAATCTCGATCGGCATGGCGCTGAACGGGCAATAGTTTTCCGTCTTCCGAAATCCATTGATAAGAGTGATGTGAAAATTTTGCGAGAGTTCGCTGCATAAATTGCACTTGCGTGGACAGCTTCTCCGGTAACCACAGATCATCGGCATCTAGGAAGGCCAGATATTTTCCTTGCGCCTCATCAATGCCGACATTGCGATTGGCCGAAACTCCGCCGACTGCGGGACCAGAAACCAACCGAAAGTTCTCGTGGCTTTGGCAAAATAAAAACGCGATCGTCCGCGTCTCTTCGTTGCACTTCGCATCGATGATCAGAAGGGCTTCGAAGTTTTTGCAAGTCTGGGCCGCCAGAGATTGTAGAGTCAGCCCCAAAAATCGTTCGGCGTTATAAACTGGAAGGATGACCGAGACTGATGGTGGTACCGCGTTCTTGATATCCGTCGCTGTCATTTTACAGTCTTAAAGTTTTAAGGTATAAGCGCAACTCTTCACCAATTTCAGGGTGTTCGAGACCAAGTTCGATATTGGCCTTGAGAAAGCCGAGTTTATCACCCGCATCATACCTTCGGGTGCCGGCCAGATCCATCACCCAAAGTAAATCTCTATTAGCGAGTGTCGCCATAGCATCTGAGAGTTGAATTTCGCCTTTCACTCCGGCGGACTGATTTTCTAAAATATTAAAAATTTCTGAAGTGAACGTGTACCTGCCGGGTAAAGCAAAGCAGCTGGGTGCAACTGAAGTTTCAGGCTTTTCCACCACGCCGTTCACTTTTTGAACGGCGCCACCACGAAGCTTTTTAAGCTCGCCCGTCAGACTGACAATTCCGTATTTGCTCACTTCGGTTTTTGGGACTGCGATGACACCGACGACGGACTCGCCCAGCTCCTCAAAGGCCGATTTGAGTTTACCCATTGCCGTAGTCCCGTCGGCGGCGGGTACAGAAATCTCGTCACCCAAAAGTACGGCAAAGGGCTCGTTACCAACGGCAGGTTTGGCTGAATACACGGCGTGACCCAAACCCTTGGCTTCCTTTTGGCGAATACTGACGATATTGGCCATATCTTTGATGGAGCGAATCTTTTGCAGCAGTTCCGTTTTGTTTTCTTTGAGTAACTTGTCTTCCAATTCGTAGCTGGTATCAAAAAAATCTTCGAGAGGATATTTGTGTCGTCCGGTAATGAAAATGATATCTTCAATTCCCGCTTTTACAGCTTCTTCGATGACATAAAAAATAATTGGCGCATCGACGATCGGTAGCATTTCTTTTGGAATGGACTTCGTCGCTGGCAAAAATCGAGTTCCCAAACCAGCAACCGGAATGACGGCTTTTTTCAACGTATGATGTTTCATTCGGCAAACCTACCTCCTCTTTCGAGACGGATCAAGTGCGGGCCTTGCAGAGTTCACGTGGTAGGAATTGGGTCGGATTTCGCGATTTTTGCTAAAGTGCAAGGTTCACTTGCACAAACGATGTCGAAAATTGAGCACAATCCGCAGTTTTTGAAACGCATCTTTCGCTAGTCCGCAGGCGGGTCTACAGTGAAACTAGGAGTGAAATATTAGTGCGCAGCCAAAATGTGAACCTGCTCGCCGATGTGATGCAAAGCTCGGTGGGACATGAAAGCAGCGGCTGTCATTTTGCCGAAAGATGTTTTTGATTTTCTAAATTAGACATCTCTTACGATCGTGAATGTCGTTCGCAAAATCGGATTTATTTGTTCCCTTGGGGTTGGGCTCCATCGATTCCATTTTTTTCCGAGGTTTCGCCCGAATTTCGAAGTGCGGGATCTATGGGTTTTTGACTAGGAATTCCCCCGGCGGCCTCCCAAGCCGCGTAGTCTTCAAGAAATTTTTTACGCTCGTTGACGGAGTCCTCGCGGTCTCTCGCATTGTCATCCTCATTTTTGGCGTCAATGTAGGCTGCGCTTTGCTCTAGGGGCACCGGTCGCTCGTCGCCAAGATAAACAGCGACCCCATCTTGAAAGTGAACTTCTTTGTCGTAGCGTTGGCTTTGATCATAAAATCGGTAGAGCCATCGGTCTTTGCCGTGAAAACGCAGTGAAGCTTTGGGGCTGCCCATGATCTCTAAAACGTCGCCTTTATCCATGCCTGGATGAAGTTCGTTCCATGAGTTTAACTCGGAAGTTTGGCAACCGACGTTCATTGCAAACACGAACATTGACACTAAGGGGGTAAGATTGAATTTCACACTCTCTTATCGCCGCGGAAGGCACGGTCCTTGAGCTGAATTTAGATCGTGCGACGAAGCCAAATCACCTCATTTGTTAACGATCAGGCGCTGGTCTATATTGCCTCGGCCTCCAAATTGCTTTGATAGGTGGAAAGTCTAGGAGGCTGAAAGATGGAACCTAAAAATCAAGAAGTGCCCCAAACGCCGCAAAACCCCCAACCCATTCCCCCAGAAACAGAATTGCCTGAACATCGCTTACAAGGCCGTCAAAAGCCCGACCAAGGTCGGTCCAATTCCTCAGCGGTCAATTCTGGCGCATCCTCGAAAAAAGAGGAAAGACCCACAATCGCCGAAGGCAAAAAAACCTTGGAAGACACTCCACGACCCGATCAACAAATCATATAGATCTCAGTGATAGATCTCAGTTAGATTTCTAGATCTCAGACCAGCTCAGCGAACCGCTTATTTGACAAGCGGTTCGCTGAGTCTTTAGCCTAGGTCATGGGACTGTCGTGGAGTCAAACTCGCGCCATTAAATTAGAACTGTTGCGAATTCATCTTCTCAACCATCCGCGCGTTAGTAAAACCTTGGTTAAATCCCTAAAAAATTTGGCTCATTCTCCTTCATCTCATTTTTCTTCTAGTTTTGATGGGAGCTCGGAGGCAAAAACCAACCTTGTTACACGTGTCGGTTCGCAGGACATTGGCTGGTCCGTGAGTTCTGAATTTTCAAATCCTCAAGCTATTTTCAATCACTACCGGAAATTCAGTTTGTTAGCAGTGGGAGTCCCGCAGTTTGAAATCGAACTCTATCCGGTCCCGAGAGAATATCTCAATCCAGATCACGCACTTTGGGCCAAGCAAGATCAATTCGAAGTTATAAAATCAAACTCTGAAGAATCCGGCGATCAAATTTGGATCGGAGATTCTTTTGTTGCTTGCAGCCAGATCG
>CALCCV010000074.1 GCA_937900305.1 uncultured Pseudobdellovibrionaceae bacterium
GTCCGATGATTGAGTGTATTCGATCGTGAAATCATAGACGGCGATGAAGGCCTCTTTCATCAACTGAATCAAAGTGTCGGGGCTGAAACCGAGCTCTTTAAATTTGGTCGGCAGTAAAAATTGGCGGTTGATGTCGATGGGCCTATTAAAGTTGGTATCTGTCCAACGCAACCAAAACATACAATCGTGGCGGATCGAGGCCATGGGATCATAGATGCCCACTTGGAACTCTCGGAAACCACCCAGCATCGTCATATTGTCTTTGTTGGCAGATCCAGAGATCAACAGCGGCGGTGTGGTTTTTTCATTCCAGTTGCCGAGCAGCTGCTTCAGGGATTTATCGTAAGATGATGACTTGGTGTCGATGGCCGAGGCGCCCTCTTTTTCCGAAGGCATGACAGCCGCGCAAAGGTTTGCTTGGCCTTCGGGGACGCCATCAATCGACAGCCCTTTGATGTGATATTCAGGAGACATCACGACCGAAGGTGTGCCATTTTTGTAATTTTCGAGAACGTCAGTTTGGTTGTCGGGCTCTGCCTTCCAACGGATGTCGATGCCCGTCCCCGGCTTCAACATGTCTTTCAAAAACAAAATGTTCGGGATGTGTGCCAGTTGCTTGGGATTGTTGCCCCGCAAATCCATGGGATGATCAATCGGAGCTAAGAGAACTTTAACTTGTAGATTTGTATTTCTTTGCTTGGCTTTGATCAATGCTCGCACAATGTCGGCGTCATACAAAAACTGCTCACTGATCAAGATCTGTCTTTTGGCGCCCATGATGGCGTTGATGTCCTGTAGGACGGCGGAGCGAGTGACGCCATAAACTGTGTTTTCACCAATCATGATCGTCGTGTTTTCCGATTTTCGAGGAATCATGACCGTATTCGGGCCTTGGCCAGAGGCTCGCCCTAAGACATCCAGAGGCTTTAACAAGTTCTTAACTTCTGCTCGCCAAGCTTCGGCGGTCATCTTGTATTGAGCTTGATAAGACGCATCGTTGGCGAAGGCTTCCAACAAATCATAGTAATAAGAGTCTAAAATCACGCGCACAGCAGGACCTTCAATGCGGCTTGTTTCGTCATAGGCAATCCCACCCGAAGAGTCAGTCAGATTTTTAGAGCCGACAAAGGCAACACCCTCTTTTTTGTTTTTGTTTGTGTCATTGAGAGGAATGTTGCCGTCGATGATATAGACTTTGGAGTGATCTGATTTGCCTTTCAGATAAAAACCCAGACTCTTTGCCGATTTTTCCAAAAGTTGATTTTCAGTTAATTTGTGAACGGTATCGTCTGAAATCATCAAATCTATGAAAGAGGGCAACGATGTTTTCTTGACGTCAACATACGGTTCGGTGATGAATAGATTTTTCTTGTCGTTGAGTTTAGACTTCGAGTAGCCGCGGAGATAGTTGTAAACCGGATTCATTTCTGGCGCAAAACCAAGGCTGTTTCGAGCGTCATTGATGATGAAAACTTTGACGCCAATTTGGGCTTTCTGAACAAGTTTTCGGGCAATGGTGGCGCCGAGCGAGCCACCCAAAAAGAAAACATCTACGAAGATGCTCTCTTCGGCCTTGTCGATCTCTTTGTAAAATTCTGCGAAAATATTCCTTTCGCCATTTTCAGTTTGCGACATGAGGGCGGGGTGCATATCTCCACTGGCGATTTTGCCTTCTTGAATTTTCAAATCCTTCGGCGAAACGCCTTCTTCGGTGAAGAATTTGAGAACGCTTCCGGGATCTTTATTCATTACATCTGCAAACATGGCCGCCGTCATCGAGGCATAAGGGGTGCTCCCACACACCTCGCATTTCAAAGCTATAAACTTTTGAGTCAGCGCACCGAATTTTTTGAGGTAGTCCGCGCTGTGATTGATTTGAACAAGCTGATCCACTTTATTTCCGGGAATGTATCCGGTTGGAGAAATCATCGTTGGCGTGAGATACGCATTCGTGTGAAACTCTTTGACCCAAGAGACCGTTTTGACCGCCGTAAAGACCTTGCTGTCGATCACTTCGGAATTTGCCAAGCACTTGTTGATGAATTCTTCAGTTTGATCTCCGCCGCCCGAGGGTGACCACTTTTCCACACAGCCGAGAAGATTGATGTAGTTGCTATTGGCCTTGGCTATGAGTGGAGAAAGCTGAACGGCTTCATCCTTTGCAGTGATCGGATTGTAGGCGCGGTTGGCTAACATTCCATACATATTTAGATAATAAAATACAGCGCTGTAGCCCGCCATCTTCGGCTGTCCGGTGTACATATAGTGGTTAAATAAGGTGATGAGACCATCGTTGCCAATGTAAGGGCGAAGTTTTCTGGCATTCACTTCTAGATATTGTTTTCCCAGTGCGTGATCGCTGTGAATCATCGCTGACTTCCACATTTTTAATGCAGCCTGGGAGGTTGGATAATTCAGATCATATCCCACCTGCTTCAAGCTTTCGTGTAAATTCATGGTCTCTCGGAGAGCGAGAATATTTGATATATTCACGGGACCATTGTCTGATTCCGCTCGGGCATTTAATGAAAATTGCAAACTCATAGAAAGGGCTAGTAGAGATCGAATTGTTTTTTTCATGTTATTGTCCTTCACCGGCGCGAGAAACGCTTTCGTTTGGATCGATCGAAAAAATGCGGTCTAAATAGGGCTTCATCACGTTGCCAAGGGCAGGTGCATATTTATTAATTTCTTCCTGAACTGTTTCTTCAGCTGTGATTTTTTGCGTAGTGATGGTTTTGTTAATTTCAGCTGCGAACATTTTGTCCACGGCACTTATTTTAACCGCCACAGGAAAAGCGAGTCCCGCGATCTGTCCCGAAGTTAAGAGGTCTATAGCAGCGAGTGATTTTGTGCTGGCATCAAGTTCGATCTTGCGAATATGAAAATTCACATCTGCGTGGGGAAGGACTTTGCCCGCGACGATGGGGTGACCCACTAGGCTCGGTGTTAGAGCTTTGTTGTCGATGCCTTTGACTGCGCGATTCCATCGGCCGTTGGCGAATGAACCCAGCGGACCAAATTCGATCGTCATCGTTTTCGCCGCATCGCGAGCCGTGTCGAAGTTGAGATCAACCGTGATCACAGGGAATTGTTTGACGTCTTTGGATTGGTCGCCCTCGGGAGTTGCAATTTTGTAAAAGCTAATTTGCGGACTGGGATTGAGAAAGGGAAATTCGACAGAAGTGGGCATCCCTAAAGTCAACTGGGCGTTGAAGTTAGAAACCGTAGCCTCTCGAATTGTCACGTCAAACAGGGCGGACACGAAGAAGGGGCGGGCGATGACACCGTTATAGAAACTCAAGGTCTGCTGGATGCCTTGGTAGACGGAGACATTCAAGGCTTCTTCGCCGGCGGTGAGAGATTCTTCATAAGGAGTCACCATGTGCAGTCGATCTTGCGGATAGTATCCGTAAGCGAGGGGAACGCCGTTTTGATTGCCGGCCAATTTGGCCACAGGTTTCGGTGCAATCATCAACTGAAATCTCAACTCTTCTGCCGTGGTGAGTTTATTGGCCGCGAGCGAAGCCTTTAAGGTGGCAAGATAGGCGGCGCCCAACTCCGTGATCTCTTGACGAAAATCCATTTGGGATTTCTGTTCAGGTGTACCGAACGCGCTTGAAATCAGATTTCCGATTTTGATCATATTTGTTTGAGCCGCTGAGGAAACCGCTTTTTTGAAAGCGCTTTGCGCTGAAATCTGTTTATTGATTTCAGAGAGTTTGAGTTTGGTCACATCTGTTTTTGGCAGGGGCGCAACCACAAATATGCCGTAATTGTAGTTCATGGCCTCGATGCTTCGGTAGGCTATTGAGTTCGAAGGTGTTGGCTCTGCTGCATTCAGGGAGGTCTGTCCCAAAAATAAAACGGAACTGATCGTGATGACTTTCTTTAGGCGCATGAAGTTCTCCTTTTCTCGACTCAACTTGGGGCCGCCTCACTTTGAGACAGTCCGAAGTTTGTCGAGACAAAATGGAGAAGTGCAAGACTTGTGCACCCGTTAAAAAGTAAAGAGTCGACCAAGATGGATTATAGGAACCGAGCAATTGGAAGTATGTTAAGTTCTCCTAACACTCGCATCTCACCTAAAGACTGAGCACCACGTCGGTCAACAGCTGATCAAAACTTTGACAGACGAAACGACAGTGTGATCGTGAAAAGATCCCTGATCCGTCGATGAGCGACGATCAAGGAATTTAGAAATTACCGGCTCAAACAAACGTCGCGCAATTCAGCTTCTGTGTATCGGCGACTGTCATAGAGATTTTCAAAGCGATACAAAGCTCTTTCCGATTGGATGTAAGTCACCCACTTCAATTCCCATTCGCTATATTCGCTATCGGTGATTCTGCGAAAAGCTGCGAGAGCATAGGGGTTGTTCACTTCTACGGCCCAGGCCATTTCCCAGTTGTAAAAACACTCATCGCGAATTTCTAAAATCGCTTCGATGGCTTCTGGCGAACAGACACGCAGGGCATATTCGTATTCCCAGGGTTGGGTGTCGCCATCGTTCACGATCGCGTACGCTTGCTCGACGTAACGTTCGCACTCGGGTTGAGGGGGATGTTGCGGTGGGTGCTGAGATCCACCGGTGCCTCCGCCACCCTCTGGTGGATGGCTGCTGCCACCGGTGCCTCCGTTGTTGGTGCTATCGGGTTGCAAATCATCGGCAAAGCTCAGCTGTGACCAACTCAGTGAAGTTCCAACGAGTAAAAGTACAGTGAGTGTCGCGGCGAAATTTTTTTTCATCCCATCTCCCTTGTTAAGATTTTTTCTCGATTGTGCGAGTTTTCTCAAGTTTGAGGTTTATTGAAAGTTGGACTCCTCAGCAAGTGAAATTCACCGTCGCGATCTGAGAGTCTTTCGCTGTCTCAAGGTGATCGGGGCGTCGATTTCACTCTCGAAATACGACGAGGGGCGCATACTCTAAGAGTGGCTCGAGCTGCGGGCTCTGCTGCGAATGGGGAGTGAATATGGGGAAAATTCTGAGCATCATATTTTTATCAATGATCGTGATTTTTTGTTTTCAAAATTGCAATGGCATTGTCAAACTGCAGCCTTTGGAGGCTGCCAAGATCTCGACGGGCCAACCGGTCGCGACGGGTTCGCCAGATCCTGAATCGGATGATGAGGATGATCCCACTTCGCGCGTTCTCCCGGCCGTGCAGATGAAGGCGCTCTCCGTCGCAAATCTGGAGTTACCGGCGGAACTGGCCACAGCTCAGCTGCAAAAAGCGCCGGAAGGAGTGGCGTTGCAAAATGGCCGATTGATTTGGTGGCCCAGATCAGCGCAAGCGGGAACGCACAGCATAGAGCTGAAAGTCGCCGAAAAAATTTGGACACTGAGTTTGCTCGTAGAGCCTCTCGAAGGACAAGATCAGATGGCAGGCCCTCCGAAAGGATTTTCTGACGAAGATGTGGGTTACATTTTTATCCACGGAAAAAGTGAAATGGACTTATGCAACGGCGGACTTGCCCGCGCCTATTGGGCTGGTGGCGACGCGATCATAGCTCCGATCGCAGCTCTTCGAACAGTCACCTGTTACGACGGACGAAACGACGTTGCCACGGAAGCGGCCAAAATCACTCAGCAAATTCTCGCGGCCCCCTGCGGGAAACTCAATCGATGCATCATAGTCACGCACAGCATGGGGGGATTGATGATCGAGCACATTCTCACTCACACCCGCGCGGCTGCAGCGAGTGATCCTCCTGAGTATCGCAAGCACTATGACAGCAACGTTGCTTATAGCAAAGTGAAAGACCGAATTGCTTTCGTGATCAGTCTTGCTTCGGCAGCAGGGGGTTCGAAAGTGGCAGACATGGTGGAAAACCCCACAACCTATTCCCTCGATCAATCTTCTATGGGTGCGATCAGCCGAATTTTTGGTGCCCGCAGTGGTTCCACCAACAATTTGGTTCCGAAATTTGCTGTAAATGTTGCGGCTCCGATGACAGCAAATCCAGGCGTGCCTATTTATCTGGTTGCTGGATATTCACGACAGCTTCTCGATATTGGTGGACTCGTTGGCGGTCCTAGTGATTGGTTGGGTATCACCGATCCTGACAAAAGAGTTTTTAATGCCGATGTCAGTTATGGTTACTTAGATTACATGACGGGATTTAGTTCACGAAGCGATGGAGTTGTTAGCTTTCGAAGCTCTTGCGGAATTGCCAGCGACCGTATGGACGACGGACCCGGTTGGGATAAAGAGCTGAGTTTGCAGTTCAACTACTGTTATTCAGCAACCAAAAAACCGAATCACTTCGTTTGGTTTGCGATCAATCTCAATCACTCATTGATTCAAATCAATACTTCCAAGTGCACCAATTCAGACAATCCTTGCCAAATCTATCGCCCCGACCCGGTTCGCAAAACAATGGTGCGTGACACGGCTTTGGACCAAAAGAGCTCGGTCGAAATCATTCGCCAACACTTACGAAAGCTCTAAGTCAGATTGGCTTGTTTTGTCGTTGCTCCGTCACCCACGTAGATTGGTTAAATAGGCCGTTTATGGAAAAGTTGGCTGAGCGAATTTCGTTGATCTTCCGCTCTCAGTTGTAATGGGGCGTGAGAAGCTGATGATAGCTCCCCATGCCCACGAAAATGACTAAACCGAAAGTGCGCCGGTTCTATGGAGTCGGAAGCCAGTCGTGCATACTGAATTCATAGGCAAACACAAATGCGACTTTGCTGAACATCAGCGAGTGATCGAAGTTGGAAGTGCTAGAAATGATGTCGTTCACCGAGTGAATTGCGTGATTGTAGTTGTTGCCAGAGGCTTCAAATGGAAAAACGGTCGGAAATCCATTGCGGTACCACGAGGCGTGATCGCTGCAAGCATAACCACAACGAGTGAATTTAACTGGGACATCAACATAAGTTTTAACTAATCCAGCTAAGTAGTCAGTAAATACTGTGTCTACATTATCACGTAAGAACCATAGCGTTGGATCTGAGTTATCAGCTCTGCGTCCAATAGTATCAAAATGCAGCACTGAATCGATACCGATAGCATTAGCAACAACATGTTTGACCACAGTATTAGAACCAATCAAGCCAGCTTCTTCAGCAGAGTACCACATAAAGTATATTGGTCG
>CALCCV010000075.1 GCA_937900305.1 uncultured Pseudobdellovibrionaceae bacterium
CGTGATTCAGATCTTCAAATGGAATTTCATCAATTTCACTTCAATCACTCAATGGGTCGGCCACGTTTTGCAAAATCGCCTGATCTCAACAGTCGATAACTTGGGCGTATCATTTGAAAATTTAACAGCCGCGAACAGTCGCATCAGAGATACTGATGTGGCGATCGCGTCTTCAGAAATGGTTCGAAATAACGTATTGTTACAAGCCGGGACATCAACCCTTGCACAAGCCAATTCAACTGCCTCTGCAGCTTTGAAACTCATCGGGTAGTTGGAACGGGATTTCCTACGCTTCAGGACGAAAGTTGCTTTTGTGACTTTCGTCCTTTTTAGCCAAGGAAGTGGGCAGCGGACATTTCAAACTTTGCGGAGGACTCCATTGAAAGATGAGTCCTTTTCATATTCTGCAAAACTCTATTCGTTCGAAGCACCTCGCGTAGAGAGTTTGACGATCTCATTCTCAGAATTCAATTTCACTTGTTCGATTTTCTCAACGTTTACATCTGTCTGTGCCGCACGCTCTCATGGTGGGAAACCGTTGGTTCGCCCTATCAGGACAGAGTGAAGTCTCGAAATTTGCGATGCACTTGTGCAAACTTTGGTCACTGGGCCTAAAGTGGGGGGGGCAGACCCACGAGTGTGTGCTCGCCAATAGGGGGTCTTAAAAATTTCATTCTCAATTTGGAAAAACTTGATCCAGATTTGAGGCGATGGTCCGCAGACGAACGAATCTTTCTAAGGCACTTTCAAATTGGTCTGATATTGGCAATCTAAGTTTGAAAACAGGAGGTTTGGAATGTCACGTTTTGATATGGGACAAAGAATTGTTAAGGATGCCCGCAGTCAGAATTTCTGGCTTCGCTTCCTCGGTTTCATTGCTCTCGTCGCGACCGTTTTCAATCTCCCTTTTGGCTCAATGGCCATGGCTGCTTCAGCACCACGCCTGATTGTGAATGCTCAAGCCTTTGGATTTCAGTATGCCTACGGCCCCACGATGATTCGTGAAGGTGGCGTTACTCACGCCTTTTTCTGTAGCATGGGAGCGGGCGGTGAAGATTGGGACCACGTTCGATCGGTCTATTCCTACGACATGGTTCATTGGAGTGCACCGTTGACCGTTTTGACATCGTCTCGAAATGAACGCGCCAACTGTGATCCTTCGATCGTCAAATTCAATGCTGGAGATGGTGAATATTTTTATTTGTATTACTCTGGCAATGTCAAAGATGTTCAAACTGTAAACTATGTTTCGCGCTCGAGATCATTGGCGGGCCCGTTTTTCAAACTGACGGACCGAGGCACTTGGGAGGCGAATCCTTCAGATCCTCACGTCGTGGTTTGGCCTTTTCGCCCAACTCCGGATTCTGCTGCCGCCTATGGAGCTGGTCAACCGAGTTTGGTGTCTATCAATAATGCGCTTTATCAGTGGTACACAGACACAACGTCCCCTTCGAAGTTGAATGAAATCTTTTTGCGAACGTCCAACGATGCTAAAACTTGGAGCAACGCTATTCGGACCGGCGTGCAAAATTCTTTTTCGGTAGATGTGAAATATGATCCAGTTCAAAAAAAGTTTGTCATGTTCTCAATTGAAAAAGGACACAGGGTCGATTCAGTTTTGGCCATCAGAACTTCCAGTGATGGGGTCAATTGGAGCACTCCACGAGTTGTCTGCGGAGTCGGTTGTTTGCCAGGTTGGTCAAACAACGTGGGAGTGAGCGGAGACTCTCGAGGGTTTTTATCCGGGACTAATGTTTTGGTTGGCTATGGGGCGCCCTATGGACTCAATCCCACCTACAACAATGATTGCAAAGTTTCGGCCGCACCACTTTGCTGGGGCTATTGGAACTTGTATGGCACCATGGTGGATTTGCAATCTGTGGCTTCTGGTAGTTTCGATGTCGTGGCGGTTGCTCGTGAAAAAACGGGCTCGGGCCGAACCGAGTGGCATCAGTTGACCGAAAGTTCGAGCTACAGAAATTTTACCTTACAGACGGCCACGGCCCTGGGGCCATCAGATGGCACTTGGGATTTTAAAGTGGCGGATTTAAACCGCGATGGGCACGCTGATCTTGTTGGTATCAAGAGAGCGACGACGGGTTCAAATCGGGTCGAGGTTCACGCCCTGTCAGGTGCAAGCACCTTTCAAAATTTTGCAAGTCAGATTGCGACGCCGATCTTGGCAGGAGTTGCTAAGGGCACTCAGTTTGAATTTGTGGATTGGAATCGCGATGGTGTTTTAGACCTCGCGATGATTTTGCAAGAAGGCACCGGCAGCGGGAAAGTAGAGGTTCACATTTTATCGGGCGCCAGCAATTTTCAGACGTACCTCTTTCATGTGGCCACGGCTCTGCACACGGGCGCCGATAAGTTTCAAATTCGATTTGCAGACTGGGATGGCGATCAGAAGTCCGACTTGGTGGCGATCAGTCAGACGCAAACGGCGACGGGAAAGTTGGAAGTGCACATCTTGTCCGGAGCGAGTTCGTTTTCACAGTTTGTTGTTCAGACGGCGACGGCTCTTTCGCAATCTGCTGCCGATCAGGGTGACTTTCAAGTGGCCGATTGGAATCGAGATGGAACTCCCGATTTGGTTTTTTTGAAAACTAAAAACGTCAGCAGCGGTCGAGCAGAAATTCATGTCTTATCAGGTCAGAATCAAGGACGCGGAAATTTCGACTCTTTCCTTTTGCAACAGGTCACTGGCTTGGGGGCCGATGATAAGAATCTGGATTTTATGGTGATGCCGCGGCTCTAAGGCTTGAGTTTTCTCAGATTCCCACCCACAATCTTCGCTGTCCGCGCAATTATTTTGATCACAAATGAGGCAGGCGAGCGAATGACTTTAGATATTTTGAATCTCACGGTGGGTTTGATTCTGGGAGCCGTGCTGAGTGGTTTGATCGTGAGCCTTTGGTGTCGACGTCAGGTGGCAGAATCTCGTCAGCGTGAGACCGAAGCCGTGTCGCAAATGCAGGCTCAACTTCAATGGTTACAAAAGACGGAGGGTGAGCTTCGCGAAAATCTCGAGCAATTGAATTCTGACAAACAGAGTTTGCTGGTTGAAAAGGGCGAGCTTTCAACGGAGCTTCGACTGCAGGCCGAGAATTTGCAATTTGTCGAAGCCGCCCGCGAAACTTTGACGTCGACGTTCAAAGCCCTATCGGCTGACACACTCAAAGAAAATCACCAGGTGTTTTTGGAGCTGGCCAAAGGTTCGCTTGAATCTTTGTACAGTCAATCGAAAGTGGATTTAGAAAAACGCTCGCATTCGATAGAGACCATACTGCAGCCCATTCGCGAAACCTTGTCCCGCGTTGAGACACAGGTGCAAACAGCCCAAATCGAGCGCACGCAGCAGACGGCCCAGCTGTCAGAAACCTTGAGAAACCTGATGGACAGCGAACAAAAGCTGCGGCAAGAAACCGCCAATTTATCGAAAGCTTTGCGCGCTCCTCAGGTTCGCGGTCGTTGGGGCGAGTTGCAACTGAAGCGAGTTGTGGAGATGGCCGGAATGCTTGAACACTGCGATTTCTATCAGCAAGTGCACCAGGCGGGCGAAGAGCGAAGTTCGCGCCCAGATCTTTTGGTCAGGTTGCCTGGGGGAAAAAACATCGTGATCGATTCGAAAGCGGTGATTGACTCGTATCTCGAGGCCATGCAGACGACCGACGAAAATATCAAACAGCTGAAACTGGCCGAGCATGCGCGCCACATTCGCAGTCGAATTGCCGATCTTTCGAAAAAAGCTTATTGGGAGCAATTTCAACCTTCGCCTGAGTTTGTCGTTTTGTTTTTGCCGGGCGAGTCCTTTTTTAGTTCCGCGCTGGAGCATGACCCTTCGTTGCTGGAGCAGAGTGTGGATCAAAAGGTGATTTTGGCGACTCCGACGACCTTGATTGCTCTGTTAAAGGCGGTGTCTTACGGCTGGCGCCAATCGCGTCTCGAAGAGAACGCGCTCAAGGTGAGTGAATTGGGTCGCGAGCTTTCGAAGCGTCTAAAGGATATGCTTGAGCACTTTTCCAGTCTGGGTCAGTCGCTCAATCGCTCTGTCGATCATTTCAATAAAACCGTTGGCAGTTTGGAGAGTCGGGTTTTGGTGACGGCGCGAAAATTTGATGAGTTGCAGGGGGCAGCGGCGGGTCTTTTGGTCGAACCTCAGCCCGTCGACAAATTGACTCGCTCGGTGGATTTTTTATAACTCAACCGAGCGATGGAGGCCTGACTTAGCGGGACTTAGTGATTGATCGAACGGCAAACTTCAGTGACCGGAACAGAGACAGGAACTTTGAATTCAAATTTTCGAATTTTGAAACCGATCTCTCGCTCAATCAGCGTGTAAAATAAATTGTGAAGATCAGAATCGCTCCCGCCCTCGCCGAGCAAGATGCTTTTCACGTCAGCCACTTTTTTTCGTTCAATCGCTTTTTCGGGCATGCTGACGACATTGTCACCGATGACTTTTTCGTAAGGCGGAGCAAAAACAACCAGCACCTCAGCTTTATCCAAGCTCGCCAGCGACTTGGCCAGCTGTTCTTTGTAAAGATCTTCAAGATCCGTGACGGTGAAGTCAAAATTTCCCAAATTCAGGCGAAAGGTGCGCCCGATGGTGTCCGCAGCGGGGTTGTATTTGACGCCGATCAATTCTTGTTTCAGGGATTTGGGATCTGCGGCCGGGAGAGTGTTCGGTTGAAATTCTGCGCGGGATTCGGCCAAATGTTTTTCGGTCATAATAAAGGGAGATAGCCATCCATTTTTGCGAGCGTAGTCGCCCCTGATGAATTCGGTGATATCTCCATATTGACCATTGATTTGGAAATCCTTCATGTCTCTGTTTTTAAGTGCGAGACGCGCAAAAAAGAAAACTCCGTCGTCCGACGCAAGAAAAGTTTTGTTGAATTCCAGAGTTGAATTTTTGCCGCCTGGCAACTGCATGCGAGCGATTTGCTGACTGCTGATGAGGTGGTCGCCCAAAATATACGGAGAGTTGGTTCGGCGAATGAATTTCATTTCTAGATTCGAAACGATTTCATTGATTTTTGAATCTGCATAAGTTGAAAGATCCTTAAGTCCACGAACGGATTCAATGTGAGCTCGATTGGCGGCACTTTTGTTTTCCAACAGCGCTCGTCCCTGCAATTCGCCGGTGACACCGTGGCGTTCAAGTGCGCTGGTCAAACTTGCCTCTCGAAGCGGGAGCAATTTTTCGGGATTGCTATACACGGCCATAAAATCTTTGTAGGCCGCGTTCATGGAGTCGAGCGTTTGGTTTTCCTGATTTTGCGTGGCTGCAAAGGTGAGTTTTCCGTCAGTTAAAGTCACTCGATGGTTTAGATAGTTGTAGTCGCCATTGGCGTTGCGAGAAGACACGGCTTCGGCAAACTCGAGGGCCAGATTTTCACTCTTGGCGCGTGGCAACTCATCCCCGCAGATCAGTCCTGTGGCAGAGACGTTGACAGATGCAAGGAGCAAGAGGGCGGCGATCGCAGATTTTGTTTTCATGGAAGTCCCTTCAAAAGTTGGGCTATCATTTCAGCCCTGAACACAGGACCGAAATGCAAACCCTGTGCCGCGAGAGATGAATAGAGAAAGTGTACAGGCGTCTTTCAAGCTGACCGCGGCCAAGTCAGTGTCAACGGTATGGACAACTGATTGAGGTGCGGGGCACTCAAATAAAAATCCGTTGAACTGCAAATTTTTGAGAAGATGCTCAGTCCCCGCGAGTGAGATCCACGAAATGGTCCAATGCCAGTGGCTCAACGGTGGCAGGCAGGGTTTGCCATTTCCCCCCGGTTTCGTGACTGAGTTGAATGGCCGAAAAGAGGTCTTTGGCGAGGCCCTGGTGAAAGGCCATGAGGCCCCAGGCGAGTGCGCCGTTAGTTTCCCCTTTTGGTTTTTCGGCGATCAAAGAGCGCGAAGCCTGGGATCGGAAACATCCCCAGACTTGCGGAGTCGGGGTTGCAAATGTGGCGAGCGCAAGACCCGTCGAAGATGGACCTTCAATCATTGCAAAAAGTTTGGCGCCGATGTCTTCGGGTGCAAACTGCGTGTCTGGCAGAAGCAAAAGATTATGGGCCGCCAGAGCCGGCACCGCTTGTCGGCAGGTGTCGGCCCACTCTTTTGAAGATTCGATTTCAAAACAGCTCACCCAGTCTGGAGAGCTCGTTTGGCGCAAATGATTGATGAGTTCTGTTTTGTTCTGTCGAACGACTACCAGTGCACGGGCTTGCCACTCACGACAAAGCCCGAGAGCGTGGTCGATGAAATTGAGACCGTGAAACTCAACTGGTGTGAGAAGCTCTTTGGCGGGAGGTGAGCCCACTCGTCGTCCAAACCCCGCGGCGGGAATCAGCACCAGGCGATTCGCATGAGGTTTTGTAGGGTGTTTTGCTGGGCGCTTTGTGGGAGGCCGTGAAAACTCTGGCGTTTTGGGACGGGTGGGCGGCGTTGGCATATCTGTAGTTCACTTTGGCGAAGGGTTCGGGTAGATCGATCCGATGATTCGATCTGTCTGCACCATCTTGAGCTTCAATCACGAAAATATCACGCGACGGTGTGTAGAGTCGGTGCGAAGGCACTTTGCGGATTCAGAGATTCTTCTCATTCACAATGGGTCGGACCCAAAGGTTGTTGCCAGTTTGGCAGCGGCCTATCCCGATCTCCAACATGAAAGTTGGCTTGAAAACGTGGGTTTTTCGGGCGGTGCGAACAGGGCCTTGAACCACAGTTTTGCGCGGGCCGAGTGGGTCTTGTTTCTAACGAACGACACTGAGCTGGAAGTTGTGGGAACTTGGCCCTCGCAACCGGGCCTCTATGGCCCACGCATTTGGCGCAGAAAAACAGACCAGATCGACTCTCTTGGTGGCGAGGTGTTGTGGCTGCGAGGGGCACTCGCGCACACACGCAGTGAATTTGAATTTCACAGGGCGCAGGCGCCCTACATCCCCGGAACGGCGTTTTTGTTGGATCGACAAACCTTTGCTAGGGGTGGGGCTTTTGATGAAACTCTTTTCACTTACTGGGAAGATGTGGACTTGAGTTTGCGTTACACCAAACAGGGGTTGCGATTGGGACTGCAGACGGATTGGGAGGTTCGCCACG